>JACRMT010000011.1 GCA_016214855.1 Nitrospirota bacterium
GCAAGAAGATAGTTCGTTACCTTGAGATTTGACAACGCAGCAGCTGTTGCATATGCATTATCCGACGTCAGAGCATTGGCAGGCGTCGCCCATGCATTCGTACCAATAGAAGTATTATTTGCTGCCAAGGTAGGGCTGTTCGGTCCTGAGGTCGCAGCATTTACAGTGGCTGGAACGGCAAGAGCAAAGACAAGGATAAGGGCAATTGCTGCCATGAGCATTATCCCGAGATGAGAAGACTGCCTAAGCTGACGCTGATTATCAGCGCCTTTTCTCTTCTGACCTTCATTTTCATAAAGTCCTCTCATGTCAGCCCTCACCTCTCTTCCGATCATCGAAGTATTTTGTCTCATTTCAGATTTCATCCCGCCATGTATCCTGTATCTGCGCGCGTTCATAGTTCCCCCCACCTTATGGCAAACTCGTATGGCACGAGTTACAGGTTATATTTATGGCGCCCCATGTCACCGAGTTTCCGTTATGACATGCCACTGAACTGCATGACTTGCTTCCCGGATTGTACGATGCTGCAGTCTTGGATCCGTCGGAGGAAGTAATGCCTCCCTTATAACCATTATTTCGGAGCCAACTGTTGTTCAATTCAGTAACGCTTGTTATGTCATCTCTGATCTGTGCCTTTGAATTAATGGTTCCCGCAGCAAACCCAACATCAGGAGTTCCATTGATATGGGTCGTTGATAAGGCATCAATGCTCATAGTCCCCTTTGAAGGTGAGGTATGGCAAGAGGAGCATACAGTATTCAGATCGTTACCGACAGTCGACACCGTTGAGTTATGACAGGTCTGGCAGTTAATTGTGGTTGATGTGGCATCAGTTCCATGGGCATTCTGCCTCAGGCTAGCATCTTTGCTCAAACCGGTTGTTCCGGTAAAAACATTCTTATAATGGATACCGACAAAGTGGCCGCCGACAACGCCCATGCCCATGTAATTTGGATTATAGTGCGAAAGAGACCCGGGCTTTCCGCCGCTGTTCGGTGAGTTTCCGTGACAGTTGGCACACTTGTCTCCGCTAAAGGCTCCGCCATACCAATCAGGTGTTGTCTGATATCCATATCCTGTGCCGTCGTCATAGCCGTTGCTATGGCAGTATATGCTTGAGCAGATTACACTGACCCCTGTATTCTGAGTATAAGCCTCTGGCGCTGCATTTTTCGCCTTTACTGTCCCAGATGCAGCAACATCATACGCATCAAAATTCAGATTCTTAATTCCATTCATATGCGTAGCAACTGTACTGGGGTGGCAATACCCGCAGCCAAACTTGGGATTACCGCTCACATAGCTCACCCCGTAGAACCAGACCTCACCGTAATTATTCAGGGACAGCTTCTTGCCTGCAAGTATAGTCGTGACATCAACATGCTTTTGATGCGTTAAGCTGAGGTTCGCATTCGTATGGCAGTCTGAACAGTTATCTGCCCCACCATCCATTGTTCCATTGATATGTTTTGTCACATCGACAAATCCGGTTCCAGCGCTATTCACATGGTCGTGGCAGATAATACAGGATGTCGGTCCCGCACCATTATGAGCTGCAATTGCTGCCGGCGGATAGCCATGACATTGCGCACAGTCATGTAATGGATCGCCGGTCAGGTAGCTTGTATCATTCCAGGACGGCGTCCTGTTTGCGCCATCGGATGTTCCCTTTGGCATGGCACCGCCATGACAGTAGGTCGTTGAACACTGACCAGCCGAATATACAGGAGAAATACTCCCTGTCTTTGCAAGACTGCCAAAGGTAAGTTCAGCCGGAAGTGCTGAATCTATATGGCCGGCCTCAGTCACTGTTGCCGGAACCTTATGACACTCATTACAGGCAACAGGGTTAGCTATATTACTCAGCGCCCGGAGATGCGTCTGATGCGCGCCTACTACGCTGCCTGTTGCAAGGGTATTACCAGCAGTATCAGCAGGAGGAGCCTTAGCATAATCAGGAGCAACACCTATCGTCGGTGTTCCGTGACATTTTGTGCATGTATCGATTCCCGTCAAATCTGTACCCCACTGCGGAGATATTGTCCCATGACAGAATACTGTCGAACATGTGCCGTATCCATTACCGGGTGCGCCGGCCTGTGAGTATGAGCCGGCACCGCCGGCCTGCGCTGCATTGAATTCAGTATCAATGCTGCCGTCAGCATGTTTAATAGTGCCAGACCCTGCATTCGTATGACAGGTCGCACAGTTATAGCCTGCCACACTCAGATGTTGGGTATGGCTGCCTGATGTCATTGGTGACGCATGACAACTTCCACAGGTAGTTGCTGCTCCACCCCATGAAGGCGTTTTATAATCTGAAGTTCCCGCAAGCATCGGCGCTCCACCACTTCTCTGCCCTATACTGTGACAGTACACCGTTGCACAAGTTCCATATCCGTTTCCAGGCGTATTTGGCGTCTGGCTATATGATGCGGAATTACTGAAAGGATCAGCGTTAAATGCTACTTCGATAACAGCATTCGCGTGGCTGGCGGTGCCTTCCCCTGCGTTCTTATGACATTCGGAACAGGTCTTTGAAAGCGGTGCGCCAATATGCGCCGTATGACTACCTGAATCCATGACTGCTTTATGACAATCGCCGCAGACAACGCTTCCGGTCCAGGTCGGAGTCTTATAATCTCCTGACGTAAGAGCGCCTCCGTTACTACCTTGACCTGTGCTATGGCAGTATAGGTTGCCGCATTGCATGGTGCCTGTATTGGAGACTGTGGAGGTTCCAGTATAATTATAATCAACGCCAGACTGGCCATCATAACTGCCGCCCTGAATTGCACCACTAAAGAGAGAAAATCCGATTGTAACAGCCTGAATAGTGCCATCATTATGTGTTGGACCTGAGCCCCTGCTGTTATAGTGGCAGTCAGCGCAATCTATACCTAACCCATTGAAATGACGATTATGAGCTCCGGCCGTAATCGACCCGGTCGCTGCAGGACTGCTTACCAGCCCATCAGGTCCGCCAGCAGTGGCGTTAATGGGCGGGAAACCGTGGCAGGTATTACAACCGGCTGCCTGAAATCCTTCTTCGTGCTTATGGCAAGTCACACAATTTGCGCCGTTCTGAGATGCATGCACCCCCTGAGCAGATCGCGAGCCATCTGCGCGCCAGTGCTCAGTCAGAGTATGACAGACCTGACATATGCCGTTTGGTGTCGGGTCTGTACCAGTTAAGCTCTCATCGTAAGCAAATGAATTTTGTCCCGTATTAGAGAAAAATTTTACAACCTTATTAACATTGTCGGCACCCAGCACTGACGTACGAACAAACTGACCATAAATAAGGGCAAAGGTATTGCCAACAGAGACTGCACCAGGGTTGCCGGTTACAGTGATCGACGTATCCGTTGCAGAGACAATTTTTCCCGCAACAGGGGTCCCTGATATTGGAGTTTTATAAAATATCAGCCCGCGCTCAGTTCCTCCCGCGGCATTAGCCGATTTCTTGCCCCATGTCGCTGCGTCAGTCCAGGCAGCATTGTTTACAACTTTATTATTATAGCCATAGGTTGTTGAGCCGTCTGGATTTGTCGCAACAGAAGTGACTGTGCCCGTAACCAGATACGTCTGCGTACCATAAGAAATTCGCTGCAGCTGACCGTGCGAACCTGCAGCCTGTCGAAAATGGCAGGCAATACAGTCTCTTTCCCAAATGCCATATTTATTGCTCGTATTTGTACTTGAATGGGTAAGAACCTTTGGAGCGCTATTTTTACTGTACCCGGAGCCCGTATCATTGTTATGACATGATAGACAAACACTATCATTGTAGGGGTTCGGCATTATATTATGGCAATCAGCACAGATCATAGTGCTCGATACATTGTGCGGTGCATCGAGAACTTGAGCATGCACACTCACCGCCAGTCCGACAAGGAGAATTCCGATCAGTATCAGTATCTTTTTCATTGCTGACCCCCCTGCTGCACCGCTGCAATTTGCGTTACCTCAAACATCAGGATACTACGAGTTTCACTTGCCGCTACATACAGGATGCCATCTGAAGACATTGCAAGAGACACTGCAGTGCGCAGTTCACCGGAATTGCTCTGAATATCTCCCAGCAAGGTTCCTGCCTCGTCAAAAAGGACAACAGCATTCGTGGCAGCATCCGTTATATACAGTATACCATCAGCAAAGGCTATATCAGTCGGGCGGAACATCTGTGATTTTCCATAGTCATGAATTGATCCAATCAGGCTGTAATTCTTATCAAAAATTGATATCCTTGACGCGGTTGTAAATGAATTCTGATCCTTAACAACCGGGGCATCGATAATATAAACAGCATCAGCAGTCACCTCTATTGCGATCGGCAGATTTACACCCTCGATCATATTTATATAACGACCGGACTCATCATATATCCTCACCGCATTGCCGACATTGTCCACAACAAAAATAAGCCCTGTCGAAGCGTCATGCGAGATGTCACGGATCGAGCGGAATTCATTCTTGCCTGCACCAAGGTACCCAACAACCTGCCCATTCTTGACTATTGAGACGGCATAATCCTGATGGGATCCTATATAAAGGGTGCCATTAGGGGCAGCGGCTATAGCTGATACACGGGGGAACGAAATATCGCCGATATAGGAGCCGTTTCTGTCAAGCTTCAGGATATGATTCTTATAAGAATCAACAACATACAGCGTTCCGTCAGTTCCAACAGAAAGCCTGCCGGGAGACCATAAAGCAGACTTGCTCATTGTTATGCCCGCCACCTGCTCAACCGCCGGCAACCCAGTTGCCTGGCCTACGGCCGGCAGTATCATTGCCAGCGCACAGAAGAGCAGTAGCGCTCCTATCTTTGTCTGTCTCTTAAAGCTGCTTTCCATAATCTCTCGCCCCCTTATTGTAACTGTTTTATCCAATATAATTGCCATAGTTTTTCTCTGTTTCAGCTCTCCGAATATTATTTACAAATAAAATAAGCAAAAAACATGCCTTATTTACCCAACGAATAGCTAAAAAAATGCCTTCTAAACCAATGAGATACAAAACTCACGCAAGAGCGTTGACACGGATAATCCTGTATCATGTGAGTTATTTCACGCACATTGAGACATATCTACCAGCTACCACTGAGACAGGCAACGGTTATTAACACAATACGTCAGTGTCTGATTTAGTTTATGCTCATACTTTTGGCCATTGACATGACACGAAAGATAACACCGCGGGCTCCCGCGCAAGGCAGACAGATAGGTCAGCTCACCGGCAGAGTTCGGAAAAACCATTGTTGCGTCGAACTTAATCAGCGCAGGATTATACCTGCTGCCATGCGCATCGTGGCATTGACCACAGGAGATCTGATTATAGATTACATGAATCTTGTGGGCCTTAAAGCTCTCATCGCCGAGGATGCTGGATCTCTCATGACAGGAATAACAAAGCTCATAAGCCTTAGAGCTTTCAGATCCGGTAGTGCGTAAATAGCGATATTTTAAAATAGGCTCATAGATCGAGCCGTGAGGGCCCTTTGGCCCTGATGGATCATCATTGCCATGACAGTCAGAGCAGGATATGGTGCTTGAGCGCGTATATCCTTTCCGCAGACTTGGAACAAAAGAATTTTTCCCAAAAGTCTCAACAGGATGAAACGACGCATTCGTCGGGGCAAATGCAAGGGCAATATTACCCTGTTCGATGGAGGGATTTCCCTGGTCAGCGTGGCAGTTATAACAGACCTCATATTCATTTCTGACCTGCCTGACCGCCGCTCCTCTGCCGGAATACCCTTTCAGCCCCTTGATGGTGTTTCCCTTTTCCGTTTTATGCATATTGTGGCAGTCATAGCAGGAAACATGCCGCAAAGCTCCCATAGAGCTATCCGGCATGCGCTCACCCGGCACATGTTTATACGAGGTCTGGATAACAGGATGGTTTGAATTCTTCATGACAACTGAATAGATGTCCAGGCCCGATTTTTCGCCGTTATTCCGCGAGTCAAACCCGTGGCAGGAAAAGCAGATTTCATCTTTCGGCTGCTTAAGCATGGAAGTTCCCCGCTTGCCATGCCCCCTGTGGCAGGCACCGCACCCTCCTGGCACCTTAGCTCTATCCAGATGGGTTCCTTTACCAGCATACCCGATATCTCCAGCAAAGAACATTAGGAAAAAAACAGATGTCAGAAATAGCAATATCGAAAGTTTTCTCACAAAGCGCGCTCTTTCATGGACATGCCAGATCACAGTCCCGATGACAGGCAAGGCAGAGCGGATCTATGCCCAGAACCGGATCACTAATGTCAACTCTGAGAAATTTGTTGCCAGAGGGCGAGTCCTCATGCGGATCGTGGCAGGATGAGCACTGCACGCCGGTCTTTGTGTGGGAACCGGCTCCATACAAATTATTGGTCGGCCTCATCTTCACCGCATTACCGGCAGAAGGAAAACATACCCTCCAGCTGATCGGCGAGACCGGGTCATTGCATTGGGTATTCTTGGCGTTTATCAGCGCAGTATTAACCTCAAGAGAAACAGGGTGATGACCGCTCAGGTCAGTGCCGAGATTTGATGAACCAGGGTCTCCGGCCACTCCCGGCATGACTCCGCCAGTGCCGGTCCCCTCTACATTAATTATGCTTGGAGAGTACCCGGAACGGGCAACTGATCCTATAGCGACTGTCCCGTCGTGACAACTCAGACAGAGTCTTGAGTCTCCATCGGGAGGATTCTGGGGCACTGATTTCATGGTCGGTGATGCTGACAATGTATAGACAGCATTCGAAAGGGTATGATTCCAGAGCGGGACATGAAGTCCATCAATGTTGACGGTGGCACTATGCGGCGTGTGGCAGAAAACACAGATACGATCTTCAACCCCGGACTTAACAACACCGGGACCAGTCATTGAAAGATTATGCTTCGTGGCAGCGATGCCGGCAATAGCGATCGATGTGCTGTGCAACACCATTAATATAATAAAATAAATTCTACCGATCATGTTTTTTTCAATGCTTATTTCGCCCCAAGATATCTAAAAACCTGCACCCTGCTGTTATAGGTATCTGCAACATAGATAAAATCATTCCTGATAAAAATACCAGATGGCAGGTACAATTGTCCATAATCCTGACCCTGTCCACCAAAAAAAAGGAGCAGCTTACCCTCTCTATTAAACATTTTTACCATATCTTTTATTGCATCGACAACATAAATATTCCCTGCGCTGTCCGTTGCTATGCCCTTCGGTTTTTCAAGATTCCCGTAGGCATCGCCCAACGAACCGAACATATCGAGAAACTCTTCACGGGGAGAAAATATCTGCACCCTGAAATTCATCGAGTCCGTAACAAAAAGCTCTCCCTGAGCGCCCACCCAGAGATGGGCAGGAAAATTGAACTCCCCCTTTTCTGAGCCCTGCTTACCAAAACTGCCGAGTCGTTTGCCTTCAAGATTGTATTTATAAATCGTATGTGCAACCGTATCAGCAACATACATATACTTTCTTTCAGCGTCAAGGGCAAGCGCTGTCGGCCGCTCAAACGCACCCTCAAATGTTCCGGCAAGCCTCATTCCCGAATCAAAGATAAACACTTTTTTTAATAAAGAATCACTTATGAATATCCGCCCCTGATATGAGACCACGCCGATAGGAGATAGAAGATCCTCATTTCCTGCCTTCAGGATATGGCTCAACTCACCTGTCCGCGTATTGATAATCGTGACACGGAAAGCACCCGTATCAGCAATAATCAGGGAATCCTGATCATCAGCATATATCCCATAGGGTCGTATCAACTGCGTAGCAGACTGCGGATCAGTAATGTCGCCTCCCACGCCTCCGGCAAAAAAATCGAAAAAACGGCCTGCTTCTGAAGCCCACGAAGATACTGTCCATTGATAGACAATCCGCGGTCTTTCCGGCTGTCCCGGCCAAAAGATCGTTTCTGCTGCGGTGCGGTCGATAGCTGCTTTTTGTGAAGCACAGGAAGCCATCATCATGCAGCTCAGCAGAAAAAACAGGAGGATGCTCTTCTTTTCAGAAAACACACATGTCCCTAAAAAAACGGCCTCAGTACCTGATCAAAAGTCCTTCTCAGGGCAAAAGAAAAGCGGTGGTCCATCTGACCACTGCCTTCCGTTTTTCTGAGCGTGTAACGCGCGGTCAAATAGGTCTTTCTGAAAGACCAGGACAGAGACGGGTCAAACTCGAGGGTTGACAAACCTGTGTTGGCCTTCGCATACGATATTCGGGCGTTCACAAAAAGCCTTCTGCCAAGCTGTCTTGACACCCCTAAATAAATCAACGTAGTGTTCGTGTCAGCAGCAAGCCCGCCCGTCTTTTGTATAGAAAGATAATTCGCGCCAAGATTAAACCTGACTGCCAGCACGTTCCAGTACATGTCGCCGCGGAGACTGAGCAGCTTTTCTTTTTCCCCTGTCTGCAAACTGTCGGTCTGATAAAAATTCCGCGATGCCAAATAGATGCTGCCCGGCAGAAGCGTACTGAAACTAAATCCAACTCTTTGGATATCCCGCTCTTCGCCGGCTATACCGGAATGGCTGTATGCATATTCCGTAAGCGTACCGATCCGTGTTCTCGTGGCAAGACCAACGCGTGCGCCATAGTCCCGCTGCTTATCACTGCCGCCTGCACTCAAGACTCCGGAAAGGGTAAGCCTGTTTGACAGCTGATACCGGATTGAATCAGAAACTGACACAAAGTAATCCCCTGCGCTGCCCACAACATTCGTGTCCGACAGGCTGTTCACAACATCACGCTCGGTGTTGCCATACCCAAGGCTGACAGAGACAGTATTACTGAGACGTTCGGAAAGGTTTCGGGTATATTGGCTTCCAACATTACCTGAGTACCCACTGCTCAGATCAGCCGTAAAGTAGCGAAGACCGCCCAAAATTGAAAGACTGTCTTTTTGATCCTTACCGAACCTCTTCAGCCAAATGCCCCGGCTGGAAATGTCAAACAGACTGCCGCTGTCTCCGGAGCGGTAAAATATACGGTTAAAGACATCTAACGTGGTGGCAGCCTTTGTATCCGGGAAATGATAGTCTGCGCGCAGTTCGAAAAGATGCTCCTTAAAAGAATAGGCGTTATTATCTGAATTATTGGTGTTATTAATATAGCGATATTCAAAGAAATAATCGCTGTTTTTCATAAAGGTGACTGCCCTGAAATCAAGATTGGTATTCTCTGACCTGAATCCTGAACTGCCGTTATCATATATATACCTGTCATAATCGAGCGTAAAAGACGGAAAGGGTATCACAAGCCCACCTCTTTCCTTTCGGTTCGCCATGTTGCTGCTATTATTGCTGTCGTTGCTGCTTGTACCATCATTGCCTGCGTTGCCATTATTTTCATTGCCTAAAGCAGAAGAGCCCACAGGCAACTGCCTCACAAGGGAGATGACCTTACCGTTTCGGAAAAATGCCAGAGACCTGCCGGGCATATTGTAATAAAGACTCAATCCATAATTGTAGCTTGTGTAACGTCCGGAGGTGCTATAGTCAAAGCGCAGTTGTATCGGCTGGGGGAAATAGGCCAGAGGACCCCGCAATACCCGGCTATTCAGGAGAAAGATTCTTGTGCCAAAACCATACGTATTTTCTGTAACGCCGGGATTACGTATATCCTGCATAAAGGAGCCTGAAAGTTCAAACATAACCAGGCGAGGGTCAGATACATACCCGCTGAGTTTAATGTGATATTCATGCCTCAGCTTATCCTGTTCGCGACGGTCACCCCATTCCCTCTCATAGTCAACAGAAATATCACCGGTTAAAAGAAAATACCGTGAGTGAAGCCGGGAACTGTCGGATAATGCATCGGCATTCTTTACAGGAAAAAATAAAAAAATAAAAAAAATAAAGAGAATCTTGATCTCACTGCTTTTTCTATACTTAATCATGCAGTTTCATTATCAGACATAGCATGTCAGGGTTTATCGTCAATAGTTATCATAATAGTGACCGGATGCTCGTCTTTCATCCTCTTTAGTATCTCCGCCTTTTTTTCATCAAATCGCTGCTTCTGAAGTTTTTGTGCCAGGTCATCCTTCACCTTTTCAAATTCGGGCAGCTCGCCCGGCCTCTTTTCGCCGGCCTTTAGAATATGCAGGCCGTGGATAGTCCTGATCACTCCGCTCAGCTGCCCCGGCTCCAGCGCAAAGGCAGCGGTTTCCAACTCCTCAGGGGTAAGCATTCCCTTATGGATAAAGCCAAGATCTCCGCCCTTAACCCGGTAAGGATCATCAGAGTTGTTATAGGCTATCATAAAGAAGTCCTCGCCGGACTGAATTTTCTTCAGCAGTTCCTCAGCCTTTTCCCTCTTTTTCTGCCAGGCATCTTCCATGGCTGATGGGTCAACCTTTAAAAGAATGCTCTGCATACGAACAGATGCCGGCCGCCGAAAACTTTCCCTATGTTTCTCATAATACGTTACTAATTCCTCTTCCAGATACGCGCTCTTTTTTAAAAGTTTTATCAGGAATTCATTAGCAGACAGGTAGGTCTTGATTTTTTCCTTAAAGGCTTCCATCGAGAGCCCTCTTAGTTTCAAGACTTCCTGCAATGCCTGTTCTGATCCCATACTCTGCACATTTTGTGCAACAACGCCGGTCACTGCAGCTTCCGAAATTTGTAGACCCTCTTTTAAGGCGGCATAATAAATCAGCTGTGCCTCAATCAATTCGTCCAGGGCCTCGCGCCGGTACGCCGGCTTCTGCGTAAGATCCTGACCATGAGAATACATATTCTGCACCTTCTTGCTGACAGCCTCCTGAAGGTCCATATCTGTAATAACTGCAGCTCCGACACGGGCGATAACTGCAGGATTTAGGGGAACCGTCCCGGTGGCTGCTGCTGAGGCTTGAGGAGGTAATACTTTTATTTCATCTGAAAACGCGGGGGAACAATTCAGGAGGACGAGGGAAATCAGACAACATGAGAAAAAGAATGACCAGAGTTTCTGCAGCCGTATCTTCCAATTTTGTCTCATGCGCCTTTTCCCCTCACGCAATAAATTTTAATATTATACTTTTCCATGAGCAAAAGAGGCAACTATAATTGCAATGGATAAACAAAGGGGGCAAGCAGTTGCTTGCCCCCTTTGCCCACTGATACTTAATACTTCTTATTTTAATGAGTGACAATCCACGCAAAGGTCAGCTGCCGGTCTCCTCAGAAACGAACCGTTTGTCTGATCATGAGGATCATGGCATGTGCCGCACTCAACTCTGTTGTTTGCACCTGGACCATAATTATACAGCCTGAGTGCTGCTGGAACGGCTCCGACAGCTGCCAGGCCTGCTATGTTAGGCGCAGCATCCGTGTACACGATACCAACAGGGTGGTCATTCGTAAGATCGACGCCAGAAAGACCGCCAATAGCCGGATTATATCCGGGCCGAGCTCCACCAGCCATGTATGCGGGATTAGTAGCATATCCGGTATAACTAAGATTATTTGCACCGCCGATCAAGGTCCCAGGATTTGCTGTCATGGCAAAACCGGAAGTAACAATACCATTTTTATACGTAACACCGAGGCCCTGGACTCCATCATGACATGACAGACAGGTAAGAGAGTTCGCTCCCGGCTGATCCACTACGGTGGTAGCAAGGGTAGCACCCTGGTTACCTGGAAGAGTACCGCCATATACCACAAACGCGCCGGCAATCGCACTCAAATCTCTTGCCCAGAGAGGAACGCCCGTAATTGTGGTATCCCCACCATGAGGTATGTGGCAGAAACCGCATACCGATGCTGCGATATCAGCAGTCTGGGGAGCATTTGGATCGATCTGAGTAGAAGTCAGATTATGTCTCGAAGTTGAAACAACAGCAAATGCTGCGGTACTGACTGCAAGAAGTGCAATTACAAACATTAAAATCATTACTTTTTTCATCGTTGTCTCCTTAATTTCTGTTAATAAATTAATTTCCACAGCATCATCCAAAATCTACTCAATACTACTACTAATATTATTACCTCCTTTATTCTGATTATTTTCATCAACAGCACATTATTGTCTAATTTAAGCAGCAAAATATATGCCAAGTTTCCCGGATAAATTGCAAAAACAAAAATCCTTTATTATTAAACATTAAAAGTAATAGCAGCACTATTCATTCAAATACTCTTACTGTCTTCAGCGTCATTTAACTCACTTGAAAGCGATTATTCACCCATGATTGACGGGCGGCCCCTGTCCTATGGCCCCTATGGCGACTTCTTTTTCTCACCCGCTTCCTTCGTTTCCCGACTCTTGTCAAATTTCTTGCCAAGATACTGAAATATCTGTACAACTCCTGGATACTGATCAACAACATAGATCTTATCATCATGATCAATCGCAATGCCAGCCGGAAGCCAGAACTTTCCCGGTGGATCTCCAGGGCCGCCAACAGAGAGGAGAATATGCCCCTCCTGATCGAATATCTGGAAATTAGAAAATGCTGTATCCACAACATAGATGTGCCCCTCTGAATCAACAGCCACACCCTTCGGCCGTGCCAAGGTACCAGGCAAATCTCCAAGCTGCCCAATCTTCCTGAGAAACTTGCCTTGGGCATCAAAAACCTGAACCCTGAAATTGCCGGTGTCCACAACATACAACTTTCCTTCAGCATCAATCGTTATATTTGAAGGGTAATTAAACTGCCCCTCTGCCGTCCCCCGGCTGCCGATTGTTCTGATCAAGTTACTGTCTTTCAGGGAATAGACAGCTACATAATGTTTTTTTGAATCAACAACATACAGGACGCCTCTTTTATCATCAACAGCAACTCCGCTGGGGCTCTCAAGCTCACCCTTCTGGCCGAAAACGCCGGCATATTTCTTGCCCCTGTATACAAAAACCCTGTCCTGACTAATATCGGTCACGAAAAGTCTGCCGTCTTCCGAGAAACTCATGCCAACAGGAAACGATAACTTTCCGATACCGGCTTCTGTGCCGATAAAATCATAAGACTTATTTTTCAGATCAAAGAGAAAAACCTTTCCCGGATCAGAAACATAAATCACCCCCTGCTTGTCAACAGCAACACCGTAAGGCTTTGCCATCGCATCGACCTTTTCCTCTCCAAAAAGCGCGTCAGCAACACCGGTTTTCTTGCCGACATCAAGGGTGCTCCGGATTGTATCAACATATCGTATCCGCGGTTCGTCCGGAGGAAGGGGCCAGACCATATCTATGTTCGGCTTCTGATAGGTCGGTGCACAGGAAACAATGAGGGAAAGAGTGAGGAAGAGAACAAAGGTCAACCACTCAGTTTTTCTGCTCACTGAGCCCCTTTCTCTAAGGTAATCGTATCGTGAATTGGTCATCTGCATTTCCCCGGATAATTTTCGACTTGTAATATATCATTTGATATCAAATATAACAACTGCATCACTTCTTGTGACAATTGATACAAAGCTCAAATGAAGAGTTTGCCTTGAATACTATAAGTCGTCTATATTCGGAACTGTGAGGATTATGGCAACTCCCGCAATAAAACTCTTTTTCCGGCCGCGCAGGATCCTTAATTTCCGTTTTCTTCGTCGTTTTTTTACTATCTCTTTTTTCAATTGATCCAACCGGATGCCTGAATTCTGCTACAACATGCCGCTTTTTCAGAACATCAGGATGGCAGGTGACACAGACCGCCGCAGGCCTGTCGTTAAGCAATGCCATCTCAGCAGTGGCATGGGGACTATGGCAACTGAGACACATGCCGCCGGCAACCGGTGCATGCACGTTTTTCTTCGAAAAGATCGCCTTATCATGGCAATTAAAACAGAGGTCAGGGGCTTCAGATAACAGGAGTTTTGCATTGTCAGCGCTGTGCGGGTTATGACAACTCGTACACATACCGCCCATTACCGGCGCATGGATTGTCTTATTTTCAAATTTGGTCTTGTCATGGCAGTTGAAGCAGAGCCCCGGCATTTCAGCGATAAGCAGCTTCTGAGCATCTGCGGAATGAGGGTTGTGGCATGTCGTGCAGCCCATCATAAGAGCTGCATGCACATTTTTCTTTGAGAAGATGCCTTTATCGTGACAGCCATAACAGATATCAGGCTGAGAAGCAGAGAGGCCCTTTGGTACCTTTCCGGTAACTTTATGCGGCACGTCCGTAACATTGAGGCTGGTATGGCACGTTACACAGCCCATACCTATAGCGGCATGTACCGTTTTCTTTTTGTCAAGATCAGGATGGCACATACTGCAGTCAACCGGTTCAGCAAATACTGGCTGGACACCAAAACAGAATAAAAAGATAAAACATGCTGCCGACCGAATCAAATTTGCCCGAATTGAACTTAACTGTTTCATGCTTTTCATTATATGAGTATAGACCCTATTTTTTCAATGGAAATATTATTATCGATACACTGCCCAAACTATCACACAATCTCTGAGTCATCTGACGATATTGCCACATGTCAATACCATATGACTGACCCATCTTTCATTTTTACCGGGACTTTTCGCATTGTCAGGTGTTTTTCCCAAAGCTGCCTGTTATCGGCATACCACCGGATCGCCTTTGCCAGCCCGTCTTCAAACACAATGCTCGTCCTGAACCCAAGGACCTCCTCGGCTTTTGCGGTAGAAGAGATATGTTTCTGTACCTGGCCATATCTCTCCTGAATATAATCAAGATGTTCCTTTGACCCGAATTCAGCGGAGATTATCCTTGCGATCTCGAGCACCGAGATGTCTCTCCCGGTTCCCACGTTAAAAACCTCACCTTTGACCCTTTCAAGCGGCGCATGGATAGCAAGATCTATCGCCCTGGCCGTATCTTCCGCATACACCCAGTCCCTCGAGGCAGAACCATCCCCATGGATCGTCAGCGGTTCTCCGAGAATACAGCTCGTAATAAACCGCGGCACAACCTTTTCCAGATGCTGCCTCGGGCCAAAATTATTGAACGGCCGGATGATTACCCCCGGGATATCATGAGTCAGGACATATGAATAGACAAGCCGGTCGGCGCCGGCCTTTGCGGCCGCATAGGGGCTGGTCGGATTCAGAGGGTGAAGCTCATCCATCGGCTCATATTCTGCTGTGCCATAAACTTCGGAAGTGGATATGTGGATAAACCTCTCGATTCGTTCTGCATGCTTCAGAACAGCATTGGCCACTGACTGAGTCCCGAGTACATCCGTAACAAAAAAGACCCGCTGGGAATAGAGGGAGCGAGCCACATGGGTCTCTGCTGCAAAATGCACAACGATATCAGCCCGTGCAACCAGGTCGCTGACCAGATCAAGGTTATTGATATCGCCATACCAGAACTCAAACCGGTCTGCATTGCGAATATCAGAAGGGATATTTTCAATGTCACCGGCATAGGTAAGCATATCCAGAACAATGAGATGATAATCAGGATATTTCCTGAAAATGAACTCAACGAAATTACTGCCGATAAAACCGGCGCCGCCTGTCACTAACATGGTTTTCATGCTCATCCTCGTCTCAACATTATGTCATTCTTTTCTGCTATTGCAAGCAGTGATGTGCCTATGGGTAAGGATATCATTTGGGAGACACGTCTTTCCATATCAAACCAGCCTTTCAATATCCTGTTTACCGCAGGGTTAATCTCAAATGGTGAACGGACATCCACTGGCCTCATCCGGAGAATCTTCATCGGCAGATAGAGCATCATGAATATATATTCGTTACTGTTAAGGACAAAATCTGCATTGTGAAGAGCACCGGCCAGCCGCTCTTTGGTATAACGTCTCTTGTGAAATGCACGCTTATCGACAAAACTCCAGAGTTCATCACGTGCGGGAACAGTCACCACTGCTATCCCTCCCTGCCTTAATACCCTGAAGGCCTCTTTTAATGGCGCAGTATCATCTTCAATATGCTCAATCACATCAAAAAGACCGACAATGTCAAAGCTCCCGTCCTGAAAAGGGAGACTTGATGCGTCTCCACGCACCTTCGTGAACCCTGGCCACCCTAAAACCAAAGCCTCTTCGTAGTATTCGCAGCCGGTCACATCATAGCCCTTATGCGCCAAAAAACTGCTCACATTCCCTGTGCCGCAGCCAACTTCTAGGATCTTTGCAGGCGGCGGAATAACCTTACTGATCCTGTCATATATCCATTTCCGCCGCACCTGGAACCAGAAATAAGTCTCCTCGGCCTCTTTCAGCTGCCTGAAAAATAAGGGGTCAAAGCTCTCTTCCTTCACCGCTTCTCCCCCTCTGTTCTTAAGAGCATGTCCGCATGCCTGATCTGAACACCTTCCGGGTGCGGGACAGTCTTGCGTCCGGTGAGAATGCCGGCAGAATCAGACCCGTGGTTAAAAAGCAGGTCCATTGCGGAAAGATGAGATATAAAACCCTGCTCCTTCATCCAGAGCTGGTCATAGTAGGGATGGTGATAGTCCTGAAATTCGACGGTTATGTCATGGGAGCGGAAAAGTTCGAGGTCTATATAGGACTGTCCTGACTTGCCCTCATAGAAATGATCACAGCCGGTCGCTTTGCAGAGCTCGATCAGACGACGGTTTTTATCCTCGCTCCCGACATGCAGATCAGAAGACCTGAGCACTGTGCTGCGGATGTCGAACCGGTCTTTCAGCAGCAGGCAGAGTTCCAAGTCAAGATCGACAAGATAGTGCCACGCTTTGGAATAAATCCGCTCAACGTCTGCGGCCATCTCCTCAAAATACCTACTCCTCCCATACCACAGCCTAAAGGATTGGAGATGTTTCCGCTGCCAGGATGAACGGCTGTCAATCCTGACTTCCATGATCTTCTGGCCGAACTTGTGAACAACAGGTACGGTAAGCCAGACTATGCCTTCCTTGGTCTTGATGCGGTTGCGATTTCTCCAGTCGTTCTTCGTAAACTGGACATCATCGAGAAAGACAAAAATATCACATACAGACAGCTGCTCAAAGAACCCCAGCCAGGGGATATAGCCGGGCTGAAGTATGGCAATCCTTTTACCCTTGCTGTCAGGAGGCAAAGGGGCCTGTCCAAAACCCGTCAAGTTCACCTGCCACCTTCTGTGTCAGATTTGCGATCAGAAACTCCCAAAGCACAGATGACGTTTCTTCATATTCGTCGCTGAATGACGGCAACGGCTCACCAAGCACCCCCTCTGTAGAACGATATTCCATCGGAACACCATGGATGCGGGATGTGCTGATTTTAAATGTGTTGTCTGCATGAAAGGCCTTCATCTTCTGCAGCTTCTCCCCGGTAAAATATCCCCTGCCGAGGATATGATAGAGAAGCAGAAATTCTCTCCAGTCAGCATGGCGGCCTGACTTCTGCCCGAACTTCTCTTCTATGAGAGCCGCGGCCTCCAATATGCTGACAACGAAGACCGGCCTCACCTTTTGTTCTCCTGAACAGTACTGTCCGTTTACCAGCCAGAAGGCTATTTCACGCAGAGAAGATTCCGTTCCCGCGTGTCCCGCAATCAGGACAAGGGCATCAAACGGCGACTGCATGATCGCAGAGCAGACCTCCTGAGCATAGGCACGGAAACTGCCATCAGGAACTGAGGCCGTGCCGCAATAATTTGCATTTGCCTGTGAAGGGGTATAATGAAGACTGGGGAAAACATATCCGTAATACCTGTCTTTGAGCCCTGCAGTAATTGCACGGCTTATCTCCTGCGCTATCAGTGAGTCTGTCTCCAGCGGGAGAAAAGGGCCATGCTGTTCAATACAGCCGACCGGCAGATATGCGATCGATCGCAGATCCTTTGTGCGGGACAATTCCATTAGTTCCTGCAGCTCTCTACTCGATAGATTTTCCATATTCTTCTTTTAAAACAGACAGATGAACAGTATCGTAGAAACAGCCGCCCATAAAAATATCCTGCCTGAACTTCCCCTCAAGCCGGAACCCGAGCCTTTCATAAAAACGACAGGCATCCTCATTGTATGAAATGACATATACTGAGACACGGTTCAGTCCTATTTCTTCAAAGGCATACCAGAGAAGCCCCCGAACAGCGTCGCCGCCATAGCCCTTGCCACGGCTTTCCCGGTCACCGATAAAGATCCAGAGTTCAGCCTTGCGATTTTTAAGGTCAATATGCTTCAGACCGCATTGTCCGATAAACGCTCCAGTTTCATTCCGTTCAATTGACAAGACCAGCTGGCTGCTATCAGTGAGAACGCTCTGATACCACGCACGGTGGGAATCCGGAGAGGTCTTTACTGTCCTGTTGATCGACCGGAGGAGCTCGGCGTCTTGCATCCATTCAAATAAGGTATCAAGGTCTTCCCGGGCAATTCCCCGTAAAATGACTTTCCCGCTATTGACCCTCAACACGCACTCCAGCTGTCACTTCCGGGCATATACCATCAGATATTTAAAAAGATGCCTGGTCAGCGGCAGCGCATCCCTGAGATACCCTCGCAACGCGTCTGCAGAAGCAGACTTTTCTCCGTGGATCACATTTGCCTCTCCCAAAAACCACTCATACTGAATGGTAACTTCGCTGAATCCTGCCTTGTACAGAATGTCCCTGAGGTCTTCTTCACGGAAACCGCCTTCCTCATGTTTAAGATGTTCCGCTGCCCGCAATACACCCTTGTCAATATGGAAAAGGTCTTCCAGCTCCTGATCCTTATGGATTACCGCATCGATTTCACGCCTTACAAAATCAGAATATACCCCATCTTCAGGGAGCTGCGAGACCGCTTTCCAGAAATAGTAATTAGGATCCAGGTCCGAGTAGAACATGCCGCCTTTTTTAAGGACACGGCAGATCTCCTGAAAGGTGGGCAACAACGCATCGAGATGATGCAGGACCGCATAGGCCGTACAGACATCGAAAGACTCATCTGCAAATGGAAGATTGTCTGAAGGCGCCAACTGCACCTTCACATCTGCAGTTTCACTGCGTGTGTCGACTTTTTCCAGCATTGCCGGGGTAATATCAACCCCCCTGATCACCCTGAAATAAGGTTTGGCGATATCGATTATGAACCCCATTCCGCAGCCTATATCCAGGAGGCTCTCAGCCCCGGTTTTCCCCTGAAGGTCCTGAAGGATACGGCCCACACGCAGGATATTTTCCTGCCGGTAATGCGGCTCGGTTTCCTTATACTTGTCGACGAGGGCGGAGTGGAGCGATATATTGGCGCTTCTTACTTCTTCTTTGTTGTACATGCATCTGCCTTTCGGTGCTCTTCAGGATAATAAAACGCAGAACGTCCGGCCTGCCAATCCCTGCAGTTTTTACAGAGGTCATGGGTGAAATCACCTTCCCAGTGGCGCTTTCTCCTTTTGGCCAGCTCACCAAGCCAGACTTCCTTGATCGTCTGTGTTCGTATGTCTCCAGGGCTGTAGTTCCCTTCAAAATCAGCATCGCACTGGGCAAACCTGCCGGACCAATGGATAGATACAGTCCTGTTCAGCCATGGGCAGGGGAAATCCCTTGCGCTGTCAGGCAGGTTCAAATTCTTTGCCTCTACCCCTGCGCCCCACCCCAACTTCGGTCTGATCTTCACCACAGCGCCCCTGCCAAGCCAATACTCTCTGAACTGTTTCTCCTCATGTTCATTTTCTTCCATGACGATGAACTGCAGTATAACAACAGGCTTCGCAAGCTTTCTCTCCTTTTTGACCTCAAGGAGATATTCGATGTTCCTGACAGTTTCGGGGAAATCCCCCCCCACGCGAACCCTGTCATATGTTTCAGGTGTAAAGGCGTCCAGGCCGACGATGATCTCATCAACCCCTGACAAGATAAGCTTTTCGGACATGGCAGGGTCCATGAAGCGCGCATTTGTGTTCAGATGCACATTCAGTATCCCCTTGGCTTTTGCATAGCTTATCATCTCGACAAGCTTGTCTCCTACAAGGAGGGCCTCCCCCATAAGTGCAAGCCAGAGGTTGCTGGAGGGGCTCTCCTGTGCGATTTCATCAGCTATCTTTTTGAAAACCTCTATCTGCATCTCTCCGCGCTCCCTGACAAGTGTCGGCTGCGGGCACATGATACAGCGGAGGTTGCAATAGGATATGGTTTCGACCACGATATCTATCGGAAACGGGTTGTCTTTCAGGGTTTTTTTGACTGCTTCCAAGTTAGGCTTTTTCATCAAATTCTCCTTGCGGGTCATCTATGTTTAAGGTCTCGTCAATAAGAAACCGCGGTCTGTTCAACACTTCCTGGTATATGCGGAAAATATAATCCCCCACGATTCCCAGCGATAATAAAATCACCCCGCTCAGGAAAAAAATTGCAATAATAATGCTCGCATATCCTGAAACTGCAATGCCCAATGTTATTTTTTTGACAATGAAATACATCGCGATGGCAAAACTCATGCTCGCGATAAAAAAACCTGAATATATCATAAATGACAGGGGTACCATCGTATAGGTTGAAAGCGAATCGATCGCCATCTGGAAAAGTTTTAGGAAAGAATAGTTAGTCACACCTTTTGTCCGTTTGTTCTTTCTGACTTTCAGATAAGTCCTTGAGAACCCGACGAAGGCCATGAGAGGACCAAAAACTATCCTCCTCTCATGATATCTGTTAATGCTGCGGAGAACCTTGCGTGTGAACATCCTGAACGTCCCTATATTGGGCGGCGTGTTGGCCCCTGACAACCGGGCAAAAATAAAGTGAAATATCAGAGAGTTAAATTTCTTAAATAAAGAAGTTTCAGAATTCTCAATCTGGGTGAATACGATATCATATCCTTCCTTGATCTCATCATACAGTTTCTTGATGTCAGCAGGGTCGTCCTGAAGGTCTGCATCCATAAGTACCATATATTCTCCCGAGGCCTGCAAAAAACCGGCATTAATGGCAGGATGCTGTCCAAAATTGCGGGAAAATTTCATTAATTTGACACTCCTGTCGTTTCCCGCGATTTCTTTCAATAATGGAAATGAACGGTCAGTGCTTCCATCATCGACAAAAATGATCTCATAACTCCCGAGTTCTTTCAGTGCATGCGTAAGCCTGCTATACAGTTCAGGGATATTCTCTTCTTCATTGTAAATTGGAATGACTATCGAAAATTTCAGATCAGCCATTGACTATTTCCCGAAGGGATTCAACCACGCGCTGTATTTCATCCTCGCGGAGTTTCGGATAAAGCGGCAATGATATTGTCCTTGCCCCGATATCTTCGGCTACAGGAAAGTCTCCTTCCCTATACCCAAAAGTCTTCCGGTAATAGGAAAGCAGATGTATCGGACGATAATTGACGGCAACACCAATACCACGGCCCTGAAGTTTCAGGAGAATGTCATCCCGACTATCCGGTGCTGCGAGAATGGTAAATAGATGACGTGCATGGCGTGAGTCTGGCACTGTTCTTAGAAGCTCGATGCCGACTGTTCCGGAAAGCCCTTCTTCATACCTGCGCCAGATGCGATCTCTTGACTCCCAGCGTTCGTCTATCCGCCGGATCTGCCCGATCAAAAGCGAGGCATGGATATTATCCATATTGTATTTCCATCCGAGCATGGGCATATCCCAGTGCTGGTACTTCTTTGTATAGCGGTCTGCTGCAGACCGGTCTATGCCATGAGACCTCAGCATGCAAAGTGTTTCAGCCTTCTCCTGGTCAGACACACAGACAGCGCCACCCTCTCCGGACGTGATATTCTTTGTGGCATAAAAACTGAAGCAGGAGGCCTCAGCAAGATGACCAACCCTTATATCGCCCCGCTCTGCCTCAATTGCATGCGCCGCATCTTCAATCACGACAAGTTTGTATTTGTCAGCAATCGATCGGATCTTCTTCATGTCGCACATCTGGCCGTAAAGGTGCACAGGGATTATTGCTTTTGTCCTGTCGGTTAAGGCTTTTTCAATAAGTTCCGCATTGATATTGCCCGTATCCCTTTCAACATCAACAAATACCGGCTTAGCACCTGCATGAAGAATTGCATTGGCTGTGGCGCAAAAACTCATCGGTGTCGTTATGACTTCATCTC
The DNA here is from genome assembly GCA_016214855.1 of Nitrospirota bacterium. NCBI lineage: Bacteria > Pseudomonadati > Nitrospirota > Nitrospirota bacterium. The sequence continues at coordinate 21,924 of JACRMT010000011.1, forward strand.
CCATGCCAATATCCAGCGCCAAGAGGCTCAGGTGAAGCGCGGCAGTGCAGCTGGTAAGCCCGACCGTATGATTCAAACCGGTATAGAGAGAAAAATCTTTTTCAAATTCCTTGACTTCCTGCCCGGTGGTAAGAAAAACAGAGCGCAGCACTGCGTTGGCACGATCAATATCAGCCTCTTCAATGTTATGGCGAAAAAACTCAATGGTATTATGCATGGCTGTATTTTAATTCAATATCAAACGGCATTGTCAAAAAGTTCCCGAAAAGAAAACCGGTATTAATCAGGGATTCCCCCTGTTTACCCTCATAAGTGCAAGTTCCTGAGAAAGCCTTTTCACCTGATCGGTCAGCGTTGACAATTTAATGGACAGATGAAGGCAGATGAGTAACAGAGAGAGCAGCCCGAAGAAAAAAAGCAGCGCTGAAGGCAGGATACCGCCGAGAAGCCTGCCAATAAAGACGAGCAGACTGTACCAAAGCGAAAGGACAACGATCATCAGGCCGGTCAGCATCCAGAACCATGCATACTCCTCTCTCAGCCTTTTCTTTCTCACCAGTTCTATGATGTAGAGAAAAAGCGTCACGCCGATAACAGCAGCCAGAATCTTCAGTTGTGTTGTCATGATTCTCTCCTGAACTCATATTTCCTCAATAAGGTCACAACAATGGACAGCATCATCTTGAATAAATAATAAACCGGCACGAGGCCGCTGTGCATGGTCTTCTTCTTGGTATTGGGGTTCATCTTTACCGGCACCTCCACAAATCTCAGTCCCTGCCGGTGCAGCATGATAAGCACATCGGCATCCGGAAAATCGACGGGATAGGCCTCACTGGCATAAAATTCCATGGCTTTTCTGTTTAATGCCTGAAAACCTGAGGTGGGATCAGTAACCTTCTGGCGAGTTAAGACCGATGCAAGACTGCTGAAAAACAGCACGCCGGTCTTTCTCGTGAAGGACAGATTATAGACCCCTTCCCCGAGAAACCGTGATCCTATGGCAACATCAGCCATGCCTGTCTGCACCTTTCTGATGATACCCGGAATGAAAGCAGGGTCATGCTGGCCATCAGCATCCATCTGAATCGCAAAATCGTACCCGTGCAGCAAAGCATACTGATAGCCTGTCTGAAGCGCGGCACCATATCCGAGGTTAAAGGGCAGTGCTATAACTACGGAACCGGTTTCACTGACTTTCTCCACAGTACTGTCTGAAGAGCCGTCGCTGATGACAACGATCTCCGCCGAACAATGCTCCCTGATTCCTGCAATAGTATCGGCTATCCTGTCCGCCTCATTGTATGCCGGTATCAAAACAGCAAAATCATTTTTTCTTATTGATTTCATATAAATTAGTCTCTGACCTTAGCATAACAGACTCCCTTCGAAATTTATTTTTATCAACCGGCATTGTCAAAAAGTTCCTGAAAAGAGAGCCGGTATTGATTAAAGAGCTCTCGAACCTCAGCTGTAGAAAGACGACGCATTGCTTGAACCTTGCGCCGCCGTGCGAACATCATGCGGAAGCCGGCAAAAGCCTGCCACATCCCCTGCAACAAAGCAACAACCAGCACCCACGAACTCGGTTCCGCATCAGGTTCTCCCGCTTTTTGACGCCAGTTGGCTTGAAAGAACGCCCGACCTTGATGTATATAACGTACCAACGTCATAAACGGCACAAGACAAAGGAGCGGGAAAGGAAACGATTTGAGCGCTACCCAGTAGTGGTTTCTCTCGACCAGCCGTAGTTTCAGTGGAGAGATTTCGCCTCCTGTCCGGGAATACTTGTGACGGACAATAGCATCAGCCGCAAGGACGGCGCTCCACCCGGCCAGACGCCCGCGCAGACCAAGATCCGTGTCCTCACAATAGGCAAAAAAATCGCTGTCAAAAAAACCGATTTCCCCGATCATAGCCCGCTTGTACAGAGCTGCGCAGGCGCTGGGCAAGAGGATAGGCACTACAGCGCCACAGCCAAGATCCGCAAACCGTGCTCCGCGCAGCGCCCCCCGTGTCATGCCATCCGGGCAGATTCGGATCCCAAATGAGTCAAGCCGTTGAGGGTCGGCGTAATTACAGATGCGGCTACCGACCATGCCAACGGCAGGGTGACTCGCCGCCACGGCAACAAGGATTTGCAACCAACAGGGGTCTACCCAAGTATCATTATTAAGAGTGACAAGATAATCACCTGCTGCATGGGCGGCGGCGACATTATTCCCTTCGGCAAAGCCGGTATTCTCGGGCAGCGGGACAACTTTCACCCATGGGTACCCGGCACGGACAAAATCTGCTGAACTATCTGTCGAGCCGTTGTCGACCAGAATAACCTCGAACTCTTTAAAGAGTTGGGCTGATAGGCTATCGAGACATTCAGTCAGATGATGTTTTCCGTTCCAGTTGACTATGAGCACTGAAACGAGCGGTTTCTGCCCTGTCACGCCTAAATGCTCCTGACAAACGAGCGAAATCCCTTCAGGAGCCTGTTGAGCATCGCAGGATTATGGAACACTCGACTAATGTAGCTGCCGATAATACGAGGCCTCAGGTAAAAATCCCGAATCATCTTTTTCTGAGCCTGTAATAGATCGCATTCAGTCAATCCAAAGGGAACAAAGACCGTATTAAGCAAATTCATCTTCTCCCAGTCCGCATCCAGGGTGCCGAATTCTCTTGCCCTAGCATGGAGCTCCGTCCCCGGAAAAGGCGTTAGCATTGTGACACTAATGTCGTCAAGTGGATTGCCCATGATGAAGTCATAGGTCAATTGCAGGGTTTTTTTCGTTTCGCCGGGGTGGCCAACGATAAAGAAACCCTTATTAAGCAGGCCGGCGTCGCGACTGATCTGCAAGGCTCGACGGATTTGTTGCAGCGTCACCTTTTTGTGAATTATATCGAGTATCTCCTGCGACCCGCTCTCGATCCCAAAACTGATCTGCCAGCAGCCGGCGCGTTTCATCAGGCGCAAATTTTCCTCGGACACCTGATTGACCCGGCCGAGACAAGACCAGGAAATATCCAGTTTCAGATCGATTAGATGATGACAGATCTCCACCAGTCGTGTATGAAAAGTGATGAAAGTATCATCCTCGAAACAGAACTCCCGCACCCCAAATTTGTCGTACAGCTCCACCATCATCTCCACGACATAGCTAGCAGAAAACATATGGCAGCTCGAGCCGAAGACGGAACGATCGCAAAAGATGCAGGTATTAGGGCAGCCGCGCGAGGTAACCAGCAACGCTGCCGGCAGACGCCGGGTCTTAAAGATTGGAGGGTAAAAGTGCTGAGGGAAACCTTCGAGCATATCCCAAGCGGGACGCGGGAGAATATCGAGAGTCTTCAGAAAGGGACGACGCGGGTTCATCTGCACACCTGATCCGTCGCGATATACAATCCCAGAGACAGCAGAAAGCGGTTTTACTTCGGATAGTGCCAGGAGCAGTTCAAGGACCGTCTCCTCCCCCTCGCCAATCACTGCAACATCAAAAACCGTAAAACGCTCCATAGTCTCGACCGGCACAGCCGAGATATGCGGTCCGCCAATAATCACTAAAAGCCCTGGCACCATCTTCTTCGAAGCCTCGGCAATTCTGGCGGCGTGAGATATTGAAAGAGTGGTAACAGAAAGACCGAGAATATCTGGTGCTGTCTCAACAAGTCTCTCAAGAAAAGAGACCTGGTCCAGATCAAGGGCAGCAGCATCAAGCAAAAATGTCTCGTGCGCATGCTGTCGGGTTACCGCCGCTAACTGCAAGATGCCAAGAGTTGGAGACGAGCTGCCGACGCCAGCCAGGGTTCCATAGCGTTTAGCCATACTGAGAGGTGGGGTCGCAAAAAGTATTTTCATTAATGGCCCGGCCGCTTCCTGATCTCATGTGTAAATACGATTTCTTCTGTCTCAGTCACGCACAATTTTCTCATAATTCAGCCTTATGAGCAATTTCATCGATGCCGCAACAGGAACTGCTCATCGTTCATTTCCTTAAAACAGCATATACACGCAGTTTATTATGGATAAACAGGTCGTTCGCTGAGGCAGCCGGAATGGGGAAATAGGAAATGCAGATGTCGCAGAACCCCAGACCAGCGAGATAGGGAACAATGTCGTTTTTCCCCCAGAATCTCACATGCGTTTTGTCATGAGCAAACCCCTTGCTGCCCGGAAGTTCAATCACGAGTCTGCCGTTATCCCTGAGCACCCGACGAATCTCGTGAAACAGACTGTCCGCATCATTGAGATGCTCAAGCACATTGTTCAACAGAACTCCTTCGAACAGATCCGCATCGAACGGAAGGTGAGCAACATCAGCCTGGACACAGGCGAGACCTTTATTTCTGCATTGGGCCACGCAATCAGCGTTTATATCCACGCCGACAGCCTCCGGATAATATGAAAGAAACTCGCCAATGCCTGATCCGATATCAAGAACCCGTCCTTTGAAAAAACGGACAATCGGCATCATAAAAAGCCTGCGTAACAGTATCCTGACAAAGCTCCTTTCAGAAAGATAGGCAAAATAGTCATCCGCCATAGATCATCCTCCGGTAAAGAGCGACATATCGTGAGGCAACGCTGTCTATGGAAAAACGCTCACGAATTGTATGGATGGCACTGTCTGCAAGCCGCGCGCAACATGCGTCGTCCTCAAGGAGTCTCAGGATAGCCTTTGCCAACTCATCATCATCACCTGACGGAACAATAATCCCATTTTCATTATCTTCTAATACGTCGACGGTACCTCCAATCCTGGTCGCTATAACCGGCAGCCTGCATGCCATGGCCTCGAGAAGGCTATTCGGCATTCCCTCTATATCCGACGTAAAAAGAAAAATGTCCGTTGCATGAAGATAATCAAGAATGTTCCGGACAAACCCCTGAAAGCGGACATATTCGCTGAGACCGAGATTGTCCGAAAGCTGCTTGAGGCTCTCCATAAGCTCGCCTTGGCCGAGGATCAGCACCTGAATATCCTGTCTGCAATTTATTATACGCGCGATTGCCTGAAGCAGCAGATCCACCCTCTTTCTTTGAACAAGCCTGCCTGAAAAGGTAATGACCTTTCTGCCAGGCTGAAGGGCCAACAGATCCTGAATTCTTTTTTTCTCATTTATGTCGCTCACAGGATAAAAAACAGCTGGCAGAATAAAGTTCGTCGTCTTAAATATCTTCTTCGAATCAAATCCGTCCTTCAGCAGATCACTCCTGATCTCATCAGTAATGGCAATGAACATGTCAACTTTTTTCAGAATCCGTATAAATACATTGCCTATTCCGAAATATTTCCATTTAAACGAACCGGCCTCAATATTCATCTTTGCGCCGGCAACCTTTGCAACAATCTTCTTTCCCATGAGTTTAAGTGGAACCGTATTGATAATTAGCGGAAGGCTTGCGCCGTGAAAATGCACGATGTCATAGGAGTTTCTTTCTCTAATCAAAGAACGTAATAGATTCACGCTGAAGCTAAGAGAAATGAGCAGATTTACAACCGATTTTGCTTCAAGGTCATGTTTTGTATTGTTGAGAGCCTTGATCCGAATGATCTCAATCCCGGCCACAGGCTTCCATGGAGGCATGCTACTTATTCGTCTACAGATCACCATGGTCTTAACCCCGACACTGTGCAAATACTCAGAAAGAAACACGGCCTGCCTTCCAACCCCACCGAGGGCAGGGTGGTAGAGAGGCGAGACCATGCAAACCCTAATCTGGCTGAGCATCAATAAATTTCCTGCGCCAGAGTTCGAGCAAGAGCAAGTTGTATATTTGAAAGTGCCAGTTCCATCCCTGAGCCGAATCCCGGGAGAAAATCCTTACTCACAGGAAATAAATACAGAATCATCGCCGTTATTCCAAAACAAAAATGTTATTTTCTCCTTGTTCATTCATAAATCCCTCAACACTTTGCCATACTGCGCTGCTATCGTCTCCGATCTATAACACTCGACCTTCTTCATTGCCTCACTGATATAACGTTCTCTTACCTCTGGATTGTTTAAAAGTCTCAGTAAAGCATCGGCAAGGGCTTTCTCCTCGGCTACAGGAACTATCAAACCATTTCTATCGTTTTCAATAATGTCTTCAATGCTTTCATAAGACCTCGTAGCAACGACAGGAAGACCGCACGCCATGGCCTCAACAATAACATTGCCGAATCCTTCGTAAAAAGAAGACAGGGCAAATACAGTTGAGCGTTTCATGTACTTAAACGGATTGTCTTTGTAACCCAAAAAAAAGACATTCTTTTCGATCCCAAGATCGCGGCACAACTGCTTTAGGTATTGTTCCTCCTCACCCTCGCCTAAAATGACCAATGCAGCTTTCAGATCCGCTTTTAAAAGCGAAAAAGCCTTCACCAGGCAACCAACATTTTTTTCACTTGACAGTCTCCCGACCGACAATATTATCGGAATATTCCCTTTAAATATGTTCTCCATCACATGCTCTTCAGAAAGACATCTGATCTTTTTCAAATCAAAAGGATTACTAATAACCTGTATCAAATTTCTGTCAATACCAAAGTTTTTTTCAAGATCATCAGCGACATCTCTTGATACTGCAACAACAGAGTCGGCATGGTTATAAAGCCTCTTTATGAGCACTCCAAGTGATCTTTCCCATTTGTCGGACGAATATTGCCGTGTCAGGGCTGTTAGTTTGGTATGAACCGATATGACCACACGGGCTCTTTTACCAGAAAGATAGTTGCCAACAATCGACACTATATTTGAGTAATCCATAAAACTCAATATGGCAGATGGACTTTCCTCCTTGAATATTCTGGCCAATTGGATAATAATCTTGAAAAACTTGAAGACCGTATACAACAGGCTTCCTCGCTCATGAACATGAAGATATCGACACCTGATATTGAAACCGGATTCGCCACATACCTCTTCCCCGAAAAGAACCAAAAACAATTCCAGTTCAGGCTCCGATTTGCGAAACGATTCCAGAAGTGTAGTTGCAACTCTCTCAGCTCCCCCACCTTTAAGTGAAGGGACAACAAATATAATCTTCTTCTGTTTTAGATGCATTATCATCGATTAGACAGGCGATCGAGTCACGGAACAAACAGGCACATAGTCCCGGCGAAATTTGCAAATGAACTGTGTTGTCGTATCTGCCGTCCTAAGATCTTGATATCAAGCGCTCCCTTAGAGCTACTGCAATAAGTTTCCAGTATGCGATCATCAGGCGTCTTGGCAGCAGCTTGTAAATCTCAGCAAGCGCTCGGTTATAATAACGGTTGGCAATGCTGGAATCGGCTGCATGCAGTGTGGACAACATAAAGGCACGATCTGATGCAGGAATCCAGCCCCGAGCTTTAAGACTTTTGGCAAGACTCAAGAAACGGGAAGGCGCTGATTCCTTTTCAGAAGAAGACAAAGCCACTACAGAAAACAACTCCAGGCACCTGACATAAAAATCATTCGCCTCTGCCTCATGAATTTCACGTGTAATGCGAGACCCTTGCCCGGGGTGACACCTCGCCTGCATGAGGGCATGTCGCATATGAACAAATCTGTATTTCTTCGAGAGCCTTACCCACATATCGTAATCCTGGGTCGTCTTAAGTCTTTCATTGAAGAGGCCGACATCATTAAAGCACAACCTCGGTATAAGCGTAGTGCATCCGTTAACAGGATAGGATGCTATCAGTAAATAAAGAAACTGCTCCGCAGCAAGATGCCCCAGCTGCCGAAGCCCTATTACTTCAGACTTAGCGTTAATGATGTAGTAATCTCCATAGAGGACTACAGGGTCAGTCTCTTGCTTCAGAGCAGAGACTTGTACAGCGAGCTTACTCGGAAGATACACATCATCATGACTCAACCAGGAAAAATAATCGCCTCTCATTTCCCTGATTCCAAGGTTTAAGGCAGTTGCAACTCCGCCATTTTGCTTGAACAAATAACGGATCTTATCGCCATACGATACAGCAATCTCCTCTGTCTTTCCCCCGTCGTTTGAGCCATCATTTATTACAATAACTTCAATATGTTTATACGTCTGCGCCAAGGCGCTGTCAATAGCCTCGCGGAGGTAAGTCGAGCCGTTATAAACAGGAATTATTATTGAGACATGAGGGGCGTCTCCGCAACCACTCTCAATATCTTCTTTCATTTATTGAGAATAACTTCTATATAAAGTTAGTATGTTTTGCATCTTTCTTGATACAGTAATTAATAAAATCATTCTTTTTCTCAAACATACACGGTAATTTGCAATAAACCCGCGGAGAGTGTTTCCGGTAAAATTGAATCTTCTCGCCGCCATGCCACAGCTCATCGAAACTTTGGTTTTTCAATGACCCTATATATCCAAGATTATTGTATGCAAGCATACAGCAGGTATAAACCTTAAGGTCGGCACCAATATAAGGGACAAGCTCCTTCATGGGGCAGAAGTCATAGTTCTGAACACCGTCAAAGAGATCGCCGATACGGTCATTGAAAAGGTTAAAAACAGTAAATTTTTCGTCTTCAAAATCCCGTTTCGCCTTTTCAGCAATAGTCTTTGCTTCATCAATGAGTCCGTCGAAGTATTTTATCCCCAGCGGGGTGAAAGCAGCGGATATTCGGAAATTATCAACCCCCAGCTCTTTAAACAGTTTGCACGCATCATATGTCTCCCTGTAATTTTCTCTGCTTATCACAAATCCTATGCCCAAAATAGTTCTGCATTTCTTCTGTGCAAATTTACTAATGCTTGCTATCACTCTATCAAAGACAGTCGCCTTTGTCCGCCGCAAAATAGAATAAGTTCCACTGTTAGCAGCGTCCATGCTGATACGAACCCATGCAACGTCAGAAAGCAGCTCTATAAGCTCATCATCAAGCGCCTGACCGTTGGATACCAACGCAAGATCCATTCCGTAAGAAATTGTCTTTTTAAATGCATTCTTAATGGCCGGATGGACAAGAGGCTCACCACCCCCTGTATATTGAATCGCCTTGACGCCAAGGCTATAGCAAGAGTCTATTATCTCAAGCAGTTTTTCATTCGACATTATGTCTTTTGGATTAAAATTCTGACTACTGGAGGATTCAGCCATCCTGTATGCACAGAAACTGCAATTTTGGTTGCATCGGTTAGATGGGATAAGGTGCACTTGCACGGGATCAGTCTGCTTCCCCGCAGCAAGCTCCTGAAGTTTTTCCATATGGTGTACGATCTTGTAAGGGCTATATTCTTCCTTAATCATGAATGCATTGCCTCCGTCCTTTATAGTAATACGGTCAAAATTACCGGCCCTTCCCGATCACCGCCTCCTTATGAAGCCTATCAGTCTCATGATGATACCAGACAGTCTTCTTGCGAATTTTCTGATGAATTTGCGAGCGGTGACAGCCGGCCACAATCCCTGATGGTCTAAGCGCGCGATATGCACCATGTACCAGCAACTGTTATAGAGAGGAAAAAGCCCAATCCGTTTTGCACCAATCACCATACCACCTGCTCTTTCAACAATCTGGCAGAACCAGGCCAATGAACGTCCAACACTACCGTGTTTCAGAGACGAAAGGGGAACTATATCGAGATTGTTATTCTTTGGGTCCAGCATGCAGGCAAACTGCAACGCAAAAATGCCTTTCTGTTTCAACGCCGGAACGATGCGTTTAATCTGATCTTCAAGATCACAGTCACTCATGTGTTGAGCAACAAGATTCGAAATAGCGAGATCAAACGTATCGGCCGGCAACAACGATAGGCTTGAGGGCAGCCATACTTCGGCAGCAACATCCTTAACCTTCTGAAGAGCGCTTTCAGAAATATCAAGGGCATGGACTATGCACTTTCTTCTTGCAAGTTCACGGGTACAGAAGCCAAGCCCAACGCCTATGTTGAGAACAACTGTTCCAGCGATTATTCTATCCGCGACCTCAAGATATTCCCAGACTTCCGGTCCCGCACTGCCCGTAAGCCAAAAAAGGAACCTGTCATTTACCCCCTGGTGATTCAGCTCCCACCATTTTTCTATGGTCACCGAATCGCCCGAATTGTCAGGTATAAATAGACTCACTTTAACCTCCCTGTCTTCTGCAGAACCATTTGCCTTATTCCCGTTGAACGAAGAGCAGACAGTATATGCGCTGACATACCGTCTCCTCTTAGTATCTATACAGTCTCAGATGCCATTCCGACTCCACTTTCTTTCGGTATTACAACATCCGCTTAAGTCTCCTGATACATGAATAAATCGTATGCGCAAGAAAATATGGTGGGCAATACCTGAAAGACTGCAAAAAAAATCTTGCGGATTCAGATCGATTTAAGCCGTTATTTTCAAAAATCGCTAAGGCATAGTGTAGGTATAATTTTGAAGCGCCAAGATGCTTGAAATAAAATGGAGAGACTCTGTCCTCCCGGAAGATTTTGGTGACATAGTAATGTATTGACGCATATACGCGATCCGTAGACTCCATTTTATTCCCTGCATGCGTTCTGATGATGCAAAGTGGCTCGGAAATAGCGCAGATTTTGAACACCTTTGAAATTCTGCGCCACATGTCAGTATCTTCAAAACGGTGCATTTTTTCATCAAAACCACCAACAACAACCATAACCTCTTTCCTGACCATGACTGTCGGAAGAACAACTGTACGCGGACAAAAAGCTATATTCGGGTAGAGCCAGCCAGAGTCTGTAGCAAGATAGTATGGTTTCGTCCCATTCCAATCCCCTGGATTGAAGATTTCGTTACCATTATCATCGATCACCCGCGCCGATGAATAAAGCATCCCAAACTCACTGTTATTGTCGAAAAATGCAACCTGTTTCTGAAGTTTATTTGGCATAAACATGTCATCAGAATCCAGAAATGCTATAAATTCACCACGCGCCTCACCTAACGCCCAATTACGCGCCCGAGAACGTCCCTGATTGCAGTGGTAAAAGTAGCGTATTTTGGGTGAGCTGAATTCATCAATAACATCGTGTGTATTGTCTGTCGAACCATCGTCGACGATAATTAACTCAAAGTCATCATACGTCTGACATAAAACGCTTGAAATCGCTTCCCTCAAAAGCGGCGCACGGTTATAGGTAGGAATAATGACACTTACCCTTGGCACATGTTCTTTGAGAGAGCTACTCGTTGATTCAGTCATAGCTAAATTTCTGATAGTCGCCAGAGACCGAGGCATTTATCACGATAGATACCATTTCCTTCGGTACAATTCTCATTGATCAACCTGAGTGGAACTGGAAGGTTGAATGGGGGCAGCGTGAGATTTAGGGGCCGCCAGGTCTGCTTCCCTGACAGATCACTATTTCTATATCGATCGGTAAAGGTCGTTGTCAACACAAAGGTAGCCCCGCTCATCCTGAAATTCCGGATGGCGGCGAGTGCCTGCGCGTTTGAAAGATGAACAAGGCAATCGCGAGAAAGGATGAGATCAGCTTGCGGCAATGCATCCGTCACAATATTCATACAAAGAAAATCTCGTTTTATATTAGCGTATTTTTGCCTGTTCGAATCAATTAATGCATCTACAATATCAATTCCAATGTATTTTTCAATACAAAAGTCAACTTTGCTAAACCAGTGGAAATCACCACAGGGGGCGTCCAATAGAGACTTTATCTGAAAGTCTTTAAGCAACTTCGGTATTTCACGACGAATGGCCTCTGTCTGGGCAAGGCTCGACCCTTCCCCCGATCTCGACTCCACACCCTCCCAAACGTTATTCTGATATATCTCTGTGAATTGATCTTGAAGATTCTTATTTCTGAACAGTCGGCTCCACGCTACTTCGCCAATTCTTACCAGGCTATTTATTCCGGGTTTGATAGCGATACAGAACCCTGATCGTTCAATCACCATCGAAAGTAACCCTATAGACCTCAACACTCTGAGTTTGGTAAGAATATTGAAAGCAGACAGAATCGGCCAATGCATCATTCTCTTTGACAGCTGTAGATTGCCGACATGATCAGCTGATTTGGTCAATGCAGCCGCTGCAGCCGAATGAAAACCTCTTTTGCTGAAATTAGAGGCTATTTGTGCGCATGCCAGCTCAGGTGACTCCCCTGTTGATATCACAATTTCTGCGGGAGATAAAGACGAAACAAAATCCGCAAGAAGTAAATTTAATTCTCTCATATGCAGCGGTTTCATCGACAGTGTGCCCTGAGCCGCATGAACGCGAGACTGGATCAGGCATTCCTCCATGTGGCTGAAACTAAATTTTGCTGCAAGCCTGAACCACATATCATAATCCTGAGTGGTGAGAAGAGATTCATTAAATAATCCACACGCGCAGAAGCATTGCCTTGGAATCAGGGCGGTACAGCCGTTAATGGGATGGCTTATCGTCAGAAAATATCTGAACTGTTCCGGTTCGATATGCCGAGTATGCGCCGAACCTATTAACTCTCCGTCGGCATCTATCAGATCGTAGTTGCTAAAAAGGATGATGTCATTCCGGTGGGCACGAATACCAAGAAAGCGTATCTGAGTCTCTATTTTAAATGGATAGTATATATCGTCATGACTTAACCATGAAAAGTAATCCCCGGTCATCTCCCTGATTCCCATATTGAGCGCCGAGGCAACTCCACCATTTTCCTTAAAGAAATAGCGTATTTTCTCGCCATAGCTTACGGCGATGGCTTCTGTTTTACCATCATCACAGGAGCCATCGTTAACAACGATAACTTCAGTGTTCAGGTAGCTCTGGGCAAGAGCGCTATTTATCGCATCCCGAAGATAATTTGAGCCATTAAAGACTGGGATGATAATGGAAACTTTCGGATTAAATTTCATATTAGCTACATTCCTCTTTACTATGTTTTCCCGCGATATCGTGGACCAACTGCTTGACCAGACATGCATTTTTCCTGCAGTCGACCTCTCGTCTTACCAAGTCAATGTTATAGCTTACAAACGCCGACGCCTGTGTGCCATCGCTACTAAGCAATGACAACGATGCTTGAGCTATAGCTTTCGGATCGCGTGGCGACACAAGAAAACCGTTTACTCCATCTTTAACCCATTCACCAATCTGCGGTATATCTCCCATGACCAGTGGAATACCACACGCCATCGCTTCAAGCATGCAATTCGGGAGCGAATCATTAGAGGAAATAGAAACAACTACATCAGCTGCCTGATAATAAATCGACATTGCCTCCCAGGGGACTTGTCCGTCATACCGCAGGTTATTTGCAATCCCAAGTTCGGTGCCCCGACGCAGATGCTGCTGCCATTCTTCGTCGCCCCCTGTTCCGGAAATAAACAGAAATAATGCATCCTGCATCTCGGTGATCACCGCTGCGGCTGCCTCAATGATGACATCGCTGTTGAGATATCCACCAAGCCCACGAGGGCAGAGAATGACCTTTCCGGACTCAATGCCAAGGCACTGGCGCGCATACTCCCGCGACGCCGGCTTAAAACGTTCCAGATCAACACCAGGATATCGAATCATATGTATCTTTTTCGAAGGAACACCGTATCCCTGACAGGCATCAAAAGCGGTCCGGGAGTTCACGGTCATGGCGGATGCACGGTTAACGCCATACTCTACTATTTTCTTTTTCAGGAGGCGATCCAGACCGCTCCAACGAGCCCACCAGATTACATCTCCATTCCAAAACGTTATCATCAAGGGAATCTTTCGAGAGAGAATAAATGAAAGATAAGAAGGGTAGAGAAGCGTCTGCAGAAATATAATATCGGGATTAAACTTCTTTGTATAATCCCGTGTCAGTTGCGTGTCCGCAATCCAACGGTAGCACTCATACAATGTGGTTCTCCAATCACAGAAACGCATCAGAAAAAAAAGCAGGCCGGTCAGTATACCGCGCACCGTTTTTCGAAAAAGCGACATTTCAGACAAGTGCTGTCTAACGAGTCCGGTATCGCTTAAATATAGGTTTTCTGCATTATTAAAATCGTATTTATAGTTAGAAATAACTCCTACTTCAAAAGTAGGATCATTAGTAAAGATCTGTATGCGACGACGGGCGTGGATAGAGTCACCCCAGGCAAAAAAGAGAACCCTTGTTTTTTGTGCGGCATTGCGGCTCATGAATTTTTCCCTGCCAAAATTTCATTCACATATTCTTCTGTCTGAGTACACATTTTTTGAAGCCCAAATATATCAGCAATTCTCTTCCTGTTCGCTTCACCTACCACTCGTCTTACCTCTGGATGCGCGGCAAAAAAAAGGATCCTTTCCGCCAATAAGTCGGCACAGCCCGGAGGAACGAGATACACTTCCCCCTCCTTTCCCAGTGCTTCCCTTATGCCAGAGACGTCAGTGCCGACGACAGGCAGTCCAGACGCCATGGATTCCAAAACACCATTCGGAAGCCCTTCACTATAAGAGGTTAATATGCTTAAATCAACAGAACCTAATAGTCCGGAAATGTCTTGTACCTGACCCAGAAATATCACACTATATTCAATGCCTAAATTTCGAGTTAAATCCATCAGGGATTGATAGGTGGAGAAAAATTGACCTGCAAGCACTAAGACAGCATTCATCTTCGCTGCCTTCAACTGCCCTACGACAATGCTCCACGCATTCAATAGGGTAACGTGATCTTTACCTTGATGCAAATTTGCTACCATACAAGCGATAAAATCATTTTCACCAATCTTCAGGTTTTTTCGCCATCTAAGCTTGTCTTCTTTAGGGTCAGCTAACTCAACACCATTATGAATTATCCTGATTTTGTCCGCTTTTACGCCAAAGGCATTGCGCAAATAATGAGCTCCCCTCTCTGAGTTTGAAATAAACCATTTGGCGAAGTATTTTGCCGCAATATAATCAAAGGGCTGCAATTTCTCACTACCGCTTCTTCTCTGACTCCAGATGAATGCCCTTACCCCAGCAAACCGTGATGCAAAACTACACATTATGTTAGGAGGTGTGGTATAACCAAACAGAATCTCAGTACGGTTCCGTTTCAGTATTTTTATAATTGCAAATGTTGATCTGATAATTGATAAAAAAGAATGCGATACTATCTGTTTTTTATCATCAATCATACCCCAAGGTATACCGTAGTCATCGCACAATACTGACGCCAATCCGGGAGTGTTAAAGGCCAGCACCTTGACATCGGCGCCTTTATTGTTTTTGAAATAACGCGCCAAGGCTATTGCCTGCCGCTCAGCCCCCCCAAGTTCCAGAGTCCAGAGAAGAATTACAATCCGCTTTCCCGCAAGATTATTTTTAGCCGCATCACCCACGTTAAACATCATTAGCTAACCCATACAGTTCACTTCAGATCTATGTAACTGTAACCATTCCTCCAGAAACAACAACAGCCAAATTTGATGGCTCGTGTTCCGATCCAAAAGTTGTTTGACAATTTCGGGCTCAAAGAGCTCAAAGATTATTGAATGAGGATTAAGCAGTTTTTCATGTAGATATGCGTTCAGTGCACCATTAGTCGTGAACCATTTTATTATCGGAATACCAAATCCCATCTTTGTTCGATGCAAGAGCGCATGGGGATAATATTCTTCAAGGGTTTTTTTTAGCAAGAGTTTTCCGCGCCACTCTCCGCAAGCGTCTTTCCCGATATTCCATGACTCAGGTATCGTGGCAGCAAACTCGACCACTTTTCTGTCGACAAAAGGGGTCCTAACTTCAAGGCTATTCATCATGCTGGCGGCATCAATTTTAGCAAGTATGTCGTAGGGTAAGTAGGTTCTCATATCCATGTATTGCACCTTATTTGAATTACTATAATCCTTCACCCGCTCGAACTCCTTCTCGAAAAGATCAAGCCGATTCTCCGTCACACATTTAAATTCTTTCCTCCACAATCTTCTTCGCACATGAGTCGGCATATAATTAATGCATGACAGCCAGTTTTCCAAGCTTGCTCCAAACGGCGAAGATAGAGGGTGGCGATT
This sequence comes from Nitrospirota bacterium, assembly GCA_016214855.1. Lineage (NCBI taxonomy): Bacteria > Pseudomonadati > Nitrospirota > Nitrospirota bacterium. Next base: position 37,811 of record JACRMT010000011.1, read on the forward strand.
TGGCAATAATCTCCGCATGAGTGCATATATTCCCCCCCACCACCACCGTCTATTATCAACCGGGGGCTGCTCCAGATATTTCATCCAGGTGAAGTATGAGTGATAGCCTGCAAATGCCTCGTCTCCACCGTCACCCGAAAGAACCATCGGCACGTATTTTCTAGCCATCTTACAGACATGGTAGGTAGGGATAGCTGAGCTGTCGCCGAACGGCTCACCATAATGCTTTACCAATTCAGGTAATATCTCTAATGCATTTGGATTCACTATCTCGAAATGATGTTTCGTTCCCCAGCGTTTTGCCACAAGCTCAGCATATTTCAATTCATTGAACTCATCCTCCTTAAAGCCAATGCTGAAAGTCTTAAATTGATGACCGAGTTCCTGTGCCATATAGGCAACTATTGCACTTGAGTCCACGCCGCCGGAAAGAAAGGCTCCGAAAGACACATCAGAAACCAGATGGGCCTTAACAGATTCACGCAGCACTGCTTGCAGTTCCTCCGTCCATTGCACTTCACTCTTTCTGTGATCAGGTCGAAACTCTAACCTCCAGTATTCCTCAGGCTCTGAAACATGGCCATCAAATGTAATGCTTATGCGGTGTGCCGGAGGAAGTTTCTTTATCTGTTTATAAATGGAGTGCGGCGCGGGTATGTACTGCAGCCACAAATACTGATCAAGTCCCTGCAGATCCAAATCAAGCCGAATACCCTCGATTTGTCTTAACGCCTGAATCTCCGACGCAAAGGCAACCACATCTCCTCCTACATAATATACAAGCGGTTTAATGCCAAAATAGTCACGGGCCAAAAACACCTTTTTCCTTATTATGTCAACAATCCCAAACGCAAACATCCCGCGAAAACGTTTAACGCACTCGTCCCCCCATTCCTCATAAGCATGAACGATTACTTCCGTGTCGGACGAACTTTGGAATCTGTGACCCTTCTCACAAAGCAAGGCGCGAAGCTCTCGGTAATTATAGATCTCTCCATTAAAGGTAATCCATACAGTCTCGTCTTCGTTACACATCGGCTGCCCGCCCGTTTTCAGGTCAATAATGGATAGTCTGCGGTGCCCAAGAGCTACATTATCGTTCAACCAAATTCCCTCACCGTCGGGTCCCCTGTGGGCAAGAGATCGAGTCATGCGCTCAATGTCTTGTCTTCGCACACATTCTTTTAGTCTAATGATTCCGGCAATACCGCACATGCCTATCTACGATCCTTCCACGAGATCACTCACCAGTAGATATTAATAACCGTTTTAAAGTGACGAATGCTTTTCTGCACTATCTTGCCCATAAAATATTTAAATATCCAATAGGGAAGAAGAATGAAAAAACTCATATTCCTCGGATAAGAAAACAATAATTTCAAAATAATACCGACAATCGTACCGCAGGCTTCCTGCTGATGTTTTAATTCGAGCAAGCAAAGTATTTCATTCTTTATTACTCCGATGATAACAGGCCCGTGATTGCGATACATGTGCTCGTCTTGATACAGGGGTTTCAAAAAAAGTAAATCACTCATCAAACGAGTCGAAAGCGGTGCTAATGACCAACTGCCACCGGGGCGAATTCTATAAGCACCGAGCTTCTCATTTATGCAGTACAAGATACCGTGCAATGTAATCAAAAGATCGAGCCCGCTATGCCTACTATTTCTGGCAAACCAGTCAGGAGGGTTAACGAGTATCTCCCTTCTGAATACCAATGAATTGCTTGGCGACATGCCGAAGGGGACAATATCTTCAGTCCTGATTTCAGGTTTAACTTTTTTATTGTAGAAAGCAAAATAATCAACGGAAATGATCTGCCCATTATCGTCGACGATAATTGCATTTGAGAAGCATCCAGCTAAATCAGTATTATTTTCAAGTGCGTCCACCTGTCTCTGAAGCTTGCTCGGATCAGTCCAGAAGTCATCGCCTTCAAAATAGGCGATATATTTCCCTGACGGCGCAGCCATCAGATCCATCCAGTTCTGCGCAGCCCCCACATTCCGTTCCTGGAGAATGAGCTTAATGAATGCTGGATAGTTACGTGCATACTCCAATACTATCTCCCTTGTCCCGTCTGTCGAAAAATCGTCCGCGACTATCAGTTCCCAAGTAAAATTCACCTTTTGCATCAATACACCATCTATGGCTTCTCTGATGTATTTGGCATGATTATACGTAATTAAACAGACTGAAAGTAGCGGCTCACTCATTCTTGTGACCCTTTTTACACATCAAGAAAATACTTGAACAGAAATCAGGATATTGCTGTCCCAACTGATAACAGCCCTCAAGATATTCTTTAGAGATGATGTCCGTGTGCAGCAATTTATCCCACTGGAAGTTCGCCAAAGCCTTAAAAAAGATACCTGACCGATGCACCACCTTCAGCCCAGCCTCTACAGCATCCCTTTCCAAAGTATCCAATGAATAGGTGCGACGATGCCCATGCTCTGCCTCTGCCCGAGTAACGGCAGCATTATGAGAGATTAATCCCATCTTGACGGCGATCTGCCGGGAAGGAGCGTTCGCATTGGGACAAACTAGAAAAAACCTGCCGTTCTCCGCCAGCCACTCATCGTTGACGCGTTTCATTATCATCACAGGATCATCCAAGTGTTCCAACACATGGGTCATTACGATATTGTCATAGTGCATGGGCAGGGTCGCATTTTCGAAAAGTGAATGCACGAACTTCACCTGTTCACCAAGTTTCTTTTTGGCTTCCACAACGGCGACATCCGATGCTTCAACGCAGGTAATATCATCGAAGTAGGAGAGAAATCTTCTGGTGAAGTTGCCCTTATAGCTTCCCAGTTCCAGCAGGCTCCCCTTATTGAAGAAAGGCTCAAACGATTTGATCATATAGGGATGCATCACGTCGAAATCGAAGTTATAGGCATATTTTTCATTTTCGGAATTATCCGAATCATCCAACTCGTCGTTATAGTTCCTTCCCATGATCATTCTTTCCCCTCATCGGTACCGTCATATAATTCCGCAGCACGTGCCAAGCAGTCAACCGCTTTCACTATTCATCCAAAACGGCAAGACCAAACCCGGATCTGCCGAATTCATTGCCGTTGTAAAGCATATAAACTATTTCTCCAGACTTGAAAACGTGGGGATAACATTGCATCTGAGAATCCCATCCATCCTCGGAAACATCTATACCAGCATTGCTATCATCTCTTTTCCAATTGACTAAATCATCCGAATAGGCATAACCAATCCTATAAGAATTATCGCTTTGCGTTCTGAAGTCGTGCGCTTGCCTATAGCAAAAATACATATGATATATCTCGTTTCGGTGAAAGACCGTCGGCAGTGCCTGGCACTCGTCTGCATTCAGCCTGTCCGCGATTATCTGCCTGCCCTCTCTCAGCCAATTCATGCCATCTTCAGACGTTGCATGTGCGATCTTATATACCCGTTCGGGCTGGTCTGAATCCACAAATTTCTTCCACGCTGTGCCATGAATGTACCACATGTGATATCGTCCTCCATACACAGCCACACACGCATCACCGATCAAAAAGGGTTCATGAAGCGACGCAGCCATGATCGGGCCGTTCCCGTGCTTCTGGAACGTATAACCGTTATCATGACTGATCGCCAGCCCGATGGCAGCATCTGCGGGGACTGAGATCTTTCTGTTCCAGCCCGTTGTATAGGCAAGCACCCTGTCCTCCTCTTGCAGCACATTGATCGGAAATATCCCATGCTCATCAAAACAGCCCAGCCTGCCCAGTTCGATCACTGTATGCTTTGAGATGCCAATAATGTTTCGCATATCTGCATCAAAATCGACGAAGGCCACGTGACTTAAGAATTTTCCGGCAGAATCTCTCTGCCTTGTAGAAAAATAGACTCTTACCCGATCGCACAGGACCAATGCTTGAGGTGCCTGTGCGAATTCGGCACATCCGTGGGGAAGCGAATGCTCCGTCGGATCAAATATCTTTCCTGATTTCACCCAGTGCAATTGTCACTCCAATGCCAGGCGCCGTCCAATTTCGCCAATCCGATACCGGCCAGCCCCATGCCATTGCCCTGGTACAGCATGTATGTTTCTCCATCGAGCATGAACAGATGCGGGTAACTCACCATTTCCGAATCCCATCCTTCTTCAGAGACGTCCAATCCGACGAGCTCATCGCGTCTGCACCAATTGATCATGTCGTCAGAGCATGAGTACCCGATCCGGTACCCGCCCTCTTTACTCTTGTAGTTATGGCTAGGCCGGTAAGACATGAACATATGGTATTTCCCATCACGATATGTCACATCAGGACATGCCTGGCACTCATGCGCACCCAACCTGTCCGGGATCAGATCTCTTCCAAGCTTGCTCCAGTTAATGCCGTCATCAGAAGATGCCATGCGTATCTTATAGACCGGCTCAGGTTTACTGTCTGTCTTCAGCCATTCTTTACCGGATACATACCACAGATACCATTTTTCTCCGTATTTTCTGATCCTGGGACTGCCAAGCAAGAATGGCTCATCAGGACTGTAGGAGAGGACAGGTCCATCTCCCAGTCTGGCAAATGAGTCGCCGTTATCGTGGCTTATTGCCAGTCCTATAGCTCCGTTGAACGGCACAGACTCACATCGGGTCCACCCTGCGTAGTACACCCGCACCTGATCCTGATAGCGGATCACAGAGATCGGGTTCGTCCCGAACTCATCGAATGTCCCATATGCGCCCAAGCTCAAGATCGGGTTACTGCAGATATTGATGACCTTCAGCAGGTCCCAGCGGTCCAGGTCAATGTAGGTCAGATAACTAAGATACTGGCCAGCCGAAGCAGGCGCAGGCCTCGAACAAAAATAGACCCGGACATGTCTTTCGTATAGGAGCGTTGAAGGGGATTGTGCAAACTCCTGCAGCCAGCTTTCATTTACATGTTCTCGCGGATCAAAGATTTTTCCGAGCTTTTCCCAGTGAAACATTAAGACTCCCTTGACCCTATCGAAGCAGACATTCGACACTATCCACATCAAACACCGGGATGTCCCATTTTTCTTTCACTGCGCGCCGGTCGAACCAATAATTGTCGATGAATATAGCCCCTTCAGGATCAATAAAGGTCCACTTCTCCTGATGATCGGAAATATGGACTATTTTTTCAAACAGGTACTCAGAAATGCCGCAGGCACGCAGCGTCTCCCCGATGCTCTGCAGATGTTTCGTAAGCAGCACGACAGCTATCCCCTTATTACGGCATTGATATAAGAAGGCCATAATACGGTCATGGACATGCTTTCCAGCTACCACGGTCTCATCAAAATCAATATACACGCGCTGGAATTCGAATGAAGCCTTGAACCTGTTATGCAGGCAACGGTCAAGCTGAACAGCATAGTTGTTCTGCAATATCTCGACCGGCGTCCCCATCGCATTGAAGAGGCTCAAAAGCGCAAAATTCACTCCACAATGCCGATAGAGACCCATGGTGCTCGACTGGCGGGGTGCAAACTCCATGAGCTTATGGTCTCCCCTGCCGTCCTTCTTAACCTGAAAAAACCAGGCCCCGTTCAGAGAGACCGTTTCATTTATGTCTTGAGCAATGTGCCTTATCTCATCGGTTAGTTCCACGGCAGTGGACCGGAACGAAATTCCCATCTGGATCCTCTCGCGTGTTCTGGGACCAATAAACAGAAGTTTACCCCTACCATCGGTAAAGCAGTCGACGCTAAGCTCTTCCCCGGGAAGGAACTCCGTGACCAGCAGATCGGTTTTCTTCCCTAAATAGAATCTCAAGTCCTCCGCGTTCCCGGCCACATAAGTCCCTTTACCGCCCTGTCCGTCATTCGGTTTCAGGAAAACCGGGAACGGAAGATCGTCATACGGCTCATCGAACACCGCCGGACAGAAACCGAAAGACCTGAAACGATCATAGGTCAGCTGTTTGAACCGGGCGATCCGATTTGTCTCGTAACACGATGTTACTATGCAGGCATCTATTTCAGCTTGATGCTCTGAGAGAAAGCAGGCGACCGTATCGTGCGTCGGATATACGAACCCGATTTGAAACGTCTGAATTAATCGGTTGAAACGTACGATAAAATCGGGCTGGTCAATATAGAGCGGCTCTTCAATATATCGAGCCTCTTCGTAGACATAGGAAGCATGATCGCTCTTGCCTGACGCACCGAAAACATCGGTGTGATGACTGTATTTCAGCGAGTTATATATCTCCAGCCCTATTTCAGAGCCGGCCGGAAAGATCAACACACGATGTTTCGGTCTCATGGACATCAATCAGCCGCCGGCGCGACTTCTGCCAGGACACTGCAGCAGAGCTCAGGATAAACGATCCCGGCCATACAGAGCGCCCGGATAATCTTCTCATCGAGATCCAGCGAGATGAGTTGGCGAGTGGTCAAAGGCTTGAGATATATGCCCTCCAACCGCGTAATCGTACAGCCGGCATCCTCAATGTCCTTCCGGAGCGAATCGATCGTGTAGTAGCGCTTATGTCCCAGGAGCAGGTCATGCTCGGAAAGCTGCTTCATATCAGGCAGTAGGCCTGCCAGATGGCCGAGCCTTCGGTTTAATACCTCGGCATTGGGCACGGTCACGAACATCCTGCCGCCCGACGTCAGGAAGTTTCGGAACCGCTTCAATATTTGTATCGGATCACCGACGTGCTCGAGAATATAACCGAATACGATCACATCAAATCGCTCGGAGGTATCAAATGTTTCAAAGTAGTGTTCAGCAATTTCGACATTCACATCAGGGAACCGTCGGTGAAAATTCCTGATCACAGACGGAGATGCTTCCACTACGACATGGCGTTTGAACTGCCGGTCGAAAGCGTTCGCGGCTATCCCGTGTCCGAGACCCAGCTCAAGCAGAGAGGATGCACCTTCTGAGAGCTGCATTACCCGTTCGGGATACCACGTTAACTGGATCTCATTATCAAAATCATAGAGGCTCTCTCCCGAATATGCTCCGATGTGATCATCCAGCTCATTTTTCATAGTGTTGTTTCCCTCTCGGTTCACGGCAGCCGCAACGAACACTGTTCTATACAAGGTCATAGTTGCCGGCTATTGCCGCGATAAGTATATCTCTGGAATTGAACATCATCACATCCATGATAGACAGCCAAGCCACGAACTCATTGCCGAACTGCGGATACTCGAAAGGTTTTGGTCTGATGAACTGCAGATCAATGCCCTTCTCGCGGAATGTTTCTTTTGAATACAGATCCAAGCCGCCGATACTGTTCAGATACGTGTCTGCCCCCATTGCTTTGCAAAAGGCAAGGACTTTGTCCTGGTTCTTCAGGGAGTGGTCGATCGGAACGGCTGACGAAATTATTGTCTCAGTCCCTATATGCAGGTATTCGCAGATCCTGAGGATCGAGTTATAGATGAAGCCGAACAGATTCGCATCGCCATACAGAAATATGTCCTCGATCAACGGGAAGACCTGCTCAAAATACGGGGCACGCCTGTATGCTTCCTTTGTTTTGTTCAGCAGTCTCACTTTGTTGAAGTCAGCGGATAACCGCCTATCTTTTATGTTCAGGAAGTCAGAGTCTTTCTTAAGGGGAATAGAAAAGGTCACATCCCTGCCCTGCTGCAGAAAGCGATTCCTGTTGACCCAGCCTTTTTTTGTGTACTGAATATTATCGTAGACAATGAACGCATCAACCGCCTGAATTAACTGATAATAACCGATATAAGGCAGAAAATAAGGCTGCATAATGCCTATTTTCATGATCACACATCCCGTATGATTGAGGTTATTGTCTCAATTGATGCACTGTCCAGTCCGGGATAGATCGGCAGGCAGAGAACGCGTTCTGCCACCTTTCTCGCGACCGGGAGATTAGTATGCGCAGCAGAAGGCAGGTCCTTATACATCGGGAACTCGCTGATCAATGGATAGAAATAGCGCCTTGGAAAAATCCCTTGGTTACGAAGCGCATCATTAAGTCCCTCACAGGAAAGCGGATAATCCTCTTCAATAACGATGGGAAAATACGAATAGTTATAACAGGTGTCTAAAGGTAATGACGGGCAGGTGACCCCCTGGACTGACGACAGCTGCTCCCTGTAATGTGCGTCAACCTCTCGCCGCAGTGCGATCGCCTTGTCAACGTGTTTGAGCTGCACAAGCCCAAAAGCTGCCTGCAGTTCATTCATTTTTGCGTTTATGCCGGTACCAACCACATTTAGTTCGCCAGCGTACCCGAAATTCTTCAGGTCGTCAATCCTCTTTTTTGTCTCTTCGTCGTGACAGATAATGGCTCCGCCTTCAAACGTATTGAACACTTTGGTGGCATGGAAACTTAATATCGAGAGGTCTCCATGCGTTAACAGGCTCTGCCCCTTATATGTGACGCCGAATGCATGTGCCGCATCATAGATGATCTTGAAACCGTGGGCATCAGCTATTTCCCGAATACGCTCCACGTCGCACGGATGCCCATATACATGCACTGGAAGAATCGCCGTGGTCTGCGGCGTGATTGCAGCCTCGATCTCCTCAGGGTCGAGATTGAACGTTTTAGAACGCATGTCAACGAAGACCGGCTTAATGCCATTCCAGAGGAGAGCATGCGCTGTTGCAACAAACGTAAAAGGTGTGGTAATCACCTCTCCCGTGATTTCCAGTGCCTGAAGTGCCGTAAGCAGGGCAAGCGTCCCGTTTGCAAACAGAGCAAGGTGCTTAACACCCAGATATTCAGCCATCTTTTTTTCAAGCTCTTGATGATATGGACCGTTGTTGGTCAGCCACTTGCTTTCCCAAATATTTTCGAGATAGGGCAGGAATTCCTCCAAGGGCGGAAGATATGGCCTTGTTACGTAGATGTTTTTCATTATTCCCTTAGGTACTGTTTATGTTTCTTCCACATCTGTTCTAACTGTCTGACCTCACGACAGAAGTCAGACAGTTGCAAACAGGACGGTTTCTTCTGCATGTATCGTATAGTGGCCAAGATAGTATCTATAACCAAGGGCCAGGGATTGCAGATATTCTGGAATTTCCCAGAAATCCTCTATGCGGTGGTACAGTGCAATTGCCAATGAGGGGCGGAACGTGCGTATGGTCTGTTCTGCCCCTTTCAGTGCATGCAGCTCAGCCCCCTCTATATCCATCTTTATAAAATCGACCTTCCTGATCCCATTTTCCTTCGCCCAATCATCGATCGAGAGCGTGGCGATCTGGCCGCCCGAATCACCGGGATCGTCTAACATAACTTTGCTGCCCGGGCCCTTATCGACACAGAAGAGCTTTTTCCCTGACTCACTCCAGAGCGGTCTTTCAACGACATTAATAAGGGGTTCAAGCGAATGGTTCAGCGCGATGTTTCTCTTCATGATCTTAAGGTTGCCTGGGATAAACTCAAAGGAGTGAACTCTTCCGAGCCTTCCAACAGCGTTCGCAAAATAGAGAGCCGTATCACCCCATCCCCCTCCGGCATCAATGACAACATCACCTTCCCGCACACTGATCACTTGCTGATCCATGCGGTATTCGTACTGTTTAAGGATAAATTCTATGTATATTCCTAACGCAGTGTAATACAGTTCAATCGGAAAGCCCATGCTTCCCAAGCGGTACCGATACAGCTTCCAATTGTTAAACCGGCTGTCAACAGCATCTTTCCTATCTCCCAATTGCTCAAGCTGCACCATCTGTTCCCAGAAAGTCGTGCTGTTAAGCGGTAATTTCACCTTTTTATGGCCAAGGATGCGATAAGCAAGGATCTTCACCAATATATCCTTTGATTGCTGATCATCAAGCAGGTCATATAAACATTGAAAGCCTGCCATATGGGGATCATACTCATTAACCCGATGCGCGATATTGAAACAGGAAAGCTCGACGAAATTCCTTTCCTGTAATTTCTTTCTTATCAGATGTTTCCAAAAAACCTCTTTGGGCCGGCTCTCCTGCTCCCCGCCAAAACGGTAGAAGTCGTAGTTGTCGGAATGGTCATTACCGAGGCTTTCCAGAATTGTTGTCATCAGCGCAGTCGTAAATGTCATATTCTTTTTTCAGGCAGGCTTGTAATATTCCATGCGAACTTGGGTCTGACCACGCCGGGCCATCTGCCGGTCCACCCCCCCTGCCTTTCAATATCATGAACATCAAATCTCAGCAGATCATGATGCGTGTATATGCTCATCCCGTCCCGTACGACCATGATCATCACTCGGTATGAACCTTCGTTCAATAACTTGCCAGGAACACGGCAGGTGCCCTTGAAAAGTTCCTTGCCGATAATCATGCTTTCCGATCCGTCGGCCAGGATGCACAAACCTTCTTCATTATAAAGATGCATGCTAAAATTCAGTTCAGCCGAAGGCATCAGACTCCAGCATTCGAATTCCAGGGTTAAAGGCGTCATGACCGTAAGTTCGGACTTGCCTGTCGCTGTTTCCGGCATGATACGTGCCCTGCGCAGGCGGACCTTATCATTCCCCGGGGCTGTTGTTCTGTCGGGCCATAATTGGTCGTAAACTGATTGGGATCCGCGCAGAAGATAATGTGAAACGACTTCGGCTGCATAACCATCGTCTGCGATCTGACCAGCCTCAAGCCAAATTACCCGTTCACAGAGAGTCTTTATCGCGGTCATATTATGGCTCACAAATAAAACCGTTCTCCCTTCTTTCGAAACCTCCCCCATCTTCCCCAGGCACTTCTTCTGAAAAGCTGCATCGCCGACAGCCAGGACTTCGTCTATAATTAGTATTTCCGGTTCCAGGTGGGCGGCTACAGCAAAAGCAAGGCGCACATACATGCCGGACGAGTAACGTTTCACCGGTGTATCAATGAATTTTTCGATCTCAGCAAAAGCGACGATCTCCTCAAACTTATCAGCAATCTCTTTTTTGGTCATTCCCAATATGGCGCCGTTCAGATAGATATTCTCGCGGCCGGTCAGCTCAGGATGAAACCCGGTTCCTACTTCCAAAAGACTTGCCACCCTGCCCTTTATTTTCACCTGACCCTTTGTGGGGGACGTTACCTCTGAAAGTATCTTCAGCAACGTTGATTTGCCTGCTCCGTTTTTGCCGATGATCCCAAGTACCTCACCACGCTTTACTTCGAAAGAAACATTATTAAGGGCAAGCATATGGGGATTTTCAGAACTCGTGAAACGTGAAGCGTGAGGAGTAAAAGACTGAGGAGACGCAATGATAGAGTTTGGGTCCTCTTTGTTGCGCAGCCTGGCCCACCAGCTCTGCAAATCCCGGTACAATGTGCCATGACTGATCGTACCAAGGCGATATTCCTTGAACAGATTTTCTGCTCTGATCACAACCTCACTCATACCGTATCCATAAACGTCTTCTCTATCCTGCTGAAAAAAACTAAGCCTGCCAGCAGAATAAACACTGTCACGGCAAAACTTATACCAAGATTCCCCGGTCGAACTGATCCGGCACCGAGGAAAGCAAAGCGCGCGGTCTCAACTATGGCAGCCATCGGATTCAGCCCATACAGCCATTGCCATTTATCCGGTATCTGCGACATCGGATAAACTATGGGCGTTGCGTACATCCAGAGCTGGACACCGAAGCCGACCACAAACTTAAGGTCCCGGTATTTGGTGGTCAGGGAAGAAACAAGGATGCCGAGACCAAGGCCGAGGGCTGCCATCTGGATCAGCAGCAAAGGGATCAGCAAGCTCCAGAGAGTTGGTTTAATGGCAGCACCACCGACATAAAAATAGATCCAAAATGCCAGAAAAAGGAGAAACTGGATAGCAAATGTTAAGAGGTTTGTTATGACGATCGAGATCGGCACGGTGAGTCTCGGAAAATAGACCTTGCCGAAGATGCCTGCGTTGGCAGCAAAGGTATCCGAGGTCTTGTTCAGGCAGTCGCTAAAATAGTTCCAGATCACGATTCCGCTCATATAAAAAAGTATCTGCGGCATGCCGTCGGTCGGGATCTTCGCAATTCTTCCGAATATGACAGTAAAAACAACAGCCGTAACCAGCGGTTGAAGCAGGAACCAGAGCGGCCCAAGAATGGTCTGTTTGTAAAACGTAACAAAATCTCTTTTCACAAAGAGCATGATCAAATCTCTGTAGTTCCAGAGATTCATGAGATCAAGATCAAACCAGCCGCTTTTCGGGCCGATCACTTTTGTCCACTGTGTTTCCTGAAAAATCCCGGTGGTATCTTTCATAATGTTTCCCTCTTACAGGGAGTTGAAATACGCAATCGTTTTTTTCAGCCCCTCTTCGAGCGCGACTGAAGGCACCCAGCCCAATCTTTCCTCCGCCAGGGTTATGTCCGGCTGCCGCTGCATCGGGTCATCCATGGGCAGCGGCTTAAAGATTATTTTCGAGCGGGAAGCGGTAAGGCTTATTACCATCTGTGCAAGTTCCAATATCGTAAACTCAACGGGATTGCCCAAATTAACTGGGCCGGTAAAATCGTCAGGACTACTCATGAGACTCACAAGACCAACGACAAGATCGTCAACAAAGCAGAAACTCCGCGTCTGCTTGCCGTCGCCGTAAACCGTTATATTATCTCCCTTGAGCGCCTGCACGATAAAATTGCTCACGACCCTGCCGTCATTGGGGTGCATATGCGGGCCATACGTGTTAAAAATACGCGCCACCTTAATCCGCAGTCTGTGTTGACGGTGATAATCAAAAAATAGGGTTTCCGCACACCGTTTCCCTTCATCGTAGCATGACCTGATTCCGATAGGGTTGACATTCCCCCAGTAGAATTCTGGCTGAGGATGTACCGTTGGATCACCATATACCTCACTTGTAGAGGCCTGAAGAATTTTGGCCTTGATCCGCTTTGCAAGTCCTAACATGTTTATGGCCCCGTGTACCGAGGTCTTTGTAGTCTGAACGGGATCGAATTGATAATGCACAGGAGAAGCAGGACAGGCGAGATTATAAATTTCATCAACCTCAACATACAGAGGAAAGCAGACATCATGCCGCAATATCTCAAAATAGGGGTTGTTTACCAGATGCGCGATGTTAGCCCTTCGGCCAGTATAAAATTGTCTACGCAAAGGACTTCATGGCCATCCTTCAGCAGCCTTTCACAAAGATAAGAGCCTATGAAACCAGCTCCCCCGGAAACGAGGATTCTTTTGCTCAATGCATTCATATCAATCCATAACCTCCTCTATCGCCTTGTCGTACCGGCATTTAGACGGGCTACCGCCGATCAGGTTGGGAAAACCCGCTTTTTCGTGCTCATTCATCTTCATCCCGATCACAAAATATCCAGCCGAAAGATACTACGCACTGCACTTAATTCACTTGCCTAAAGCACCTACCGCAACTAAAAAGCCTGCTGTTGGTACTGCAGGCTTTCAAGTATTCAAAAGCGTTGCGCATTCTCCCTGATCATGGTCTCAAGGGGATAGATAGAGAATATCCTCTCCTGTGCGATCCCCTGATCGAGAAGCTTTTTATAAACAGTTGCTCTCTTCAAATATGTTGTTAGAATAAAAATATTGCCATTCGTGTCAGCAAGATCGAGGTCGTGGAAAGGGGAAACAGCTGTCTTAAAAAAAACTTTTCCTTTTTTGTCATCATCGTACACCCTCCGGAGCTCGATATCTGCTTCCTGGAGAGAGAGATAGGCGATCTCGGTCACCTCATCCACACCGGCAAAGGAGACCTCACGGATTCCCTGCTTCTGCAGAGTATCGAAAAGCTTTCTGAAGTCGCGCCGGGCGTTCCGATAGATGCTGGTATAGTCCTGAAGCAGATGATAGGTGAGCCGGGTCTTCTCAGCAAAGCCGGTCGGCGTCAGGTAGTACGCATACCTTTTTGCCGGGATCTGACTTATCGTGACATAGCCTTTGGAAACGAGATTCTTAAGGTAAGAATTCACGAGACCCAGGGCAATATTGAGCCGTTTGCTCAGATCTCTCTGGGACAGCGACTCGCCCTTTGAGATCTCGTCAAGCAGGAGCAGGGACTTGTAACTATCCTGATTATCTGCATTTTTTCCGTTCATATTCTGAACGTTCATGTTTTGAACATACCATGAGCAGGGCCTTATGTCAAGAAAATATGCAGTAAATTAGTCAGGCTTCAGTTGTTAGTGGTAATCCTCCTCCCCTTTCCAAGGGGAGGTCGGGGGGGGGTATCGGGAAATGAACAAAAACCTCCCCATACCCCTCCTTGGTAAGGAGGGGATCTTGAATCTGTCCACTCTTCACTGAAGTGTTACACAAATGCTTGACTTGAGATAGATGCAGAAAGGATATTAGATTGTGGACAGTTCAATAAAAGTTGCCCTGATCACAGGCGGAGCCAGCGGCCTCGGCAGACATATCAGCCAGGCGTTCCTTGAGCAGGGGTACAAAGTTGCAATCAACTATCTGAGCTCGGAAGAAAATGCATGGGACCTCATCGCCCGGGCCGGTGACCGTGCCATCGCAATAAAGGCAGATGTAGGCGACTCAGTGCAGGCCAGGTCGATGATAGAGCGCATTGAGCAGAGATTCGGCAGGCTCGATCTTCTGATCAATAACGCAGGCATTACAAAAGACAGCCTCCTGATCAGACAGACCGAAGCAGACTGGGATACCGTGATCAGGACAAATCTTACCGGATGTTTCAACCTTATCCGTGCTGCAGCGCCGCTCATGATCAGGTCAGGCGGCGGTCATGTCATCAACATCTCTTCCTATTCAGGCATAAAAGGAAAGGCTGGCCAGGCAGCATACAGCGCATCCAAGGCAGGGCTTATCGGCCTGACCATTTCTGCAGCGCATGAGCTCGCCGAACATAATATAAGGGTAAATGCTGTGGTGCCTGGGTATATGCGTACTGAGATGGGCGCAACAGCAGAAGAGGCAATGGATCGGGCAAAAGAGGAGAGCATCCTCAAGACGCTTTCAGAGCCTTCAGAGGTCGCCCGCTCCCTTGTCTCAATTGCCGGGATGGACTACATCACAGGTCAGATCCTCAGCCTTGACAGCAGAATCCTTTAGTGCAATACTTCAACTGAGGCTGCAGCCTTTTTCAGGAGGAACAATGTTCAAGGGCTTCTTTATAACCGGCACTGACACAGGCGTTGGGAAAACAGTCATTGCCGGCGCCGTGATAAAGGTCATGCAGTCCTTTGGGGTTAAGGCCTGCGCCATGAAGCCTATTGAGTGCGGATGCGGGAAAGAGGGCAACATGCTTATCCCCTATGACGGCACGTTCCTCAAACAGGCAGCGCATATGGATGAACCGATCAAACAGGTAACACCCTTCTGTTTTGAAAGTCCGCTCTCCCCCCTTGCAGCCGCAGAAATAGAAACTCGGAAGATCAGCATTGACGAGATCAAAAAGTCATATTACAAGCTCTACAAGTCATATGAAGCGATCGTTGTCGAAGGCGTTGGCGGCCTCATGGTGCCTATCAGAAAAGACTACTTCATCCTTGACCTTGCCAAGGAGTTTTCGCTTCCACTGCTGATCGTAGCCAAGCCGGGATTAGGCACAATCAACCACACCATGCTTACCGTGAACTATGCGATTGAGGCAGGGCTTGAGGTGGCCGGGCTGATCATCAATTACAGCAGGCCGCCGGAAAACAGCCTTGCAGAAAAAACAAATCCAAAGATACTGGAAGAGGTCTGCCCGGTGCCGGTCATCGGCACATTCCCGTATCTGAAGGGCATGGGTGAGGATGTGCTCGAAAAGACCGCCATGCGAAACCTCGACCTTGAGGTGCTAAAGAAGTATATCCTATAGGCGAATATGCTGAGCTTCAAAAATGCAGATGAGAAATGCGGCGTCCTTCCAGTATTTTTAGCCCGTTGGAGCCATCGATTGGCGCTTATTGCACTCTGTAATATTGAATAATTATGATCTATCTTGAAGAGAAACAATTTGATCGGCAATTAGACTTATTGGGTTCTTTCCTTGCTAAAGGAGAGTTTGATCTGATTATATGGTTTTCTCCAGAATCAAAACGTAGAAGTATCTGTAATCTCGGATTAGCCCCGAAAGATTTAATTGAGGGGGAACAAGTGACCACCTATGGAAATGGATTCAAGCCAAACAAAACGAGAAGAACTAAACTAACCGCTGACTTGTTAACCAATATTCGAGAAGCCTCAAGAGACATTCAAGTAAACTGTGACAGCTTGGCATTATATCCCGCTGACAAAAAGAATTGGATTGCGTGCACTATTGAACATGAGGGCATGTGCTTGGTAAGTGATGACAGCCTAATTGACACACTGGCATCTAAGGATTTTAACCCTTCATTAGAGAAACCGCAAACATGGTAAGTGATAACAATCGAATCGACAAATGAAACCGGAGGGCGACTCTTATTGAATCGCTCTCCGGCCTTTGTTTTCGTTGACTATATATTCGTCTTACTTGATCAGCTTCATTCCCTTTAACACGCCCTTCAGCTTGTCACGGTTAGCCTTGGACATCTCACAGAGCGGAAGCCTGAACTCTTCCTTGATCTTGCCCATCATCGCAAGCGCAGTCTTTGCCGGTATCGGGTTCGTCTCTATGAACATCGCATTATTCAGCGGTTCAAGCTGGAAGTGTATCTTTCTGGCCTCATCGTATCTTCCCTGCTCCCAATGCGCGCACATCTGCGCAACCAGTTTTGGCGCCACATTGGCAGAGACCGAGATAACGCCCTTGCCGCCCAGAGCCATGAGCGGGATGGTCGTGAAATCATCGCCGGAGATGACAGCTATCTTGTCTCCGCAGAGCCTGATCACCTCGCTCACCTGCTTCATGTCGCCGGTCGCTTCCTTGATCGCAACAATATTCTTTATCTCGGCCAGTCGGGCTACGGTTGTAGGCAGCATGTTCACAGCAGTCCTGCCCGGGACATTGTACAGCACAATCGGGATCTTCACCGCATCAGCCACAGCCTTGTAATGGCGGTATAGGCCTTCCTGCGTCGGCTTATTATAGTAAGGGCTCACAAGCAGCGCTCCGTCAGCGCCTGACTTCTTCGCCTCTTTGGTGATCATAATCGTCTCGTCAGTAGCATTTGCGCCTGTGCCTGCAATGACCGGAACGCGCTTGTTCACAACATCGACCGTGAACTTGATGACGCGGAAATGCTCCTTATAGTCAAGGGTGGCCGACTCGCCCGTTGTACCGCACGGAACGATGGCATCGGTCCCTTCCTTTATATGCCATTCGATAAGATTGCCAAGGGCCTTTTCATCTACCTTGCCGTTCCGAAATGGTGTGACGATCGCCACAATTGATCCTCTAAACATAATTCCCTCCTCGTTATGCTACAGATTAATAGTTCCCTGAAATACTTCCTCGGCAGGACCGGTCATGTACACATGGCCGTTCTCATGAAGATCAATGGACAGGTCTCCGCCGAGCAGCTTTATTGTAACCTTTTTCTCAGCAATTCCCTTCATATTGGCTGCAGCCGCAACTGCTGATGCGCCGGTGCCGCAGGCCAGGGTCTCGCCAGAGCCGCGTTCCCATACACGCATTTTGATCGTCTGCCGATCAATCACCTGAATGAACTCGACATTGGTCTTCTTCGGAAAGAGCTTGTGGGTCTCGATCTGCGGCCCGTATCTATGAACATCAAAGCCTGCCAGATCATCAACCACGATCACTGCATGGGGATTGCCCATTGACACACACGTTATATTGAATGTCCTGCCATCTATGGTGAGAGGGTGATCTTTGACCACACCGTCAAGATCGACCGGGATCTTCCGTGCCTCAAGCTCAGGCAGGCCCATGTCCACCCTGACCATATCTCCTGCCTTCTCCGGCCTGATAATGCCTGCAGGCGTCTCAATATCAAGCACCGGTTTTGTCGACAGGTTTCTGTCCCAGATATATTTTGCAAAACAGCGGATGCCATTGCCGCACATCTCGACCTCGCTGCCGTCAGCGTTAAAAATGCGCATCGCAAAATCTGCCCTGTCCGAAGTATGCAGAAGCAGGATCTGGTCAGCACCAATGCCGAACCGCCGGTCACAGAGCCGCCTGCTTAATTCGCTGATAGCTGATAGCTGATGGCTAATAGCTGCATCCCGGCAGTCGATGACAATAAAGTCATTGCCGATGCCATGCATCTTTACGAACGGTAAGTTCATTTTATGAATCCCGGGATCACTTCATGCCGAACAAGGTCCTCATACGTGCCGCGCCTTGCAACAAGCGCATGCGCCTTGCCGTTCACCATCACCTCTGCAACCCTCGGTCTGCTGTTATAGTTCGAGCTCATGGACATGCCGTACGCACCTGCACTCATGACAGCGAGGAATTCCCCCCTGTTCACCTTGCCGATCTTTCTGCCCTTTGCGAGAAAATCACCTGACTCGCAGATCGGTCCGACAACATCTGCCTTGATCTCAGGCCGCCTGCTCTTCCTGACCGGAAGGATATGATGGTACGCGTCATAAAGAGACGGCCTCATCAGGTCATTCATGCCTGCATCGACAATAACAAACGTCTTGTTGTCGCCTTTTTTCAGGTACAGGGTCTTGGTCACCAGTATACCTGCATTGCCGACGATCGACCTGCCCGGCTCCATTACAAGCGTAATGTCCCGTCCTTTCAGAAGCGGCAGGAGCCTCTTCGCGATATCATCAGGCATCGGCGGCTTTTCACACAGATAGGTGATGCCGAGACCTCCGCCGATATCAAGATACCGGATCGGCAGCTTCAGCCGCTTAAGTTCGTCAAGCAGCAGCAGGATGCGCTTCATTGCATCAACAAACGGGGTTATCTTCGTTATCTGGGAACCGATATGCTTCTGCACGCCCACGACCTCTATATTCCTGAGCTTTGCTGCAAGGCGGTAATGCTCAACAGCATGGTCAATGGATATGCCGAACTTATGCTCCTTCATGCCGGTCGATATGTAGGGATGCGTCCGGGCATCGATATCCGGGTTGATCCTGAGAGCAACAGGCGCCTTGGTCCTCATGAGGCCCGCAACCCGGTCGATCTCCCGCAGTTCATCCTCTGATTCAACATTGAACATCAGGACCTTTGCCTTAAGCGCAGAACGGATCTCTGTTTCTGTCTTCCCTACTCCGGCATACACGATCTTATTCGGCGATATGCCTGCCTTCAGCGCCCGATAAAGCTCTCCGCCTGAAACAATATCAGCACCGCAGCCCTGCTTTGCCAGCAGCTTCAATATGGCGCCATTGGTATTGGCCTTCAACGCATAACAGATAATATGAGGGAATGCCTGATACGCGTCTTCATACGCTTTGAAATGTTTGGTCAGTGTGTTGTAACTGTATATATAGAGCGGTGTGCCATACTTCTCCGCAAGCTCTTTGACAGCCACATCCTCTGCATACAGTTCATTGCCGCGGTACTGAAAAAAATGCATGTTTTCTCTCCGAACGTATATTTCTGCTTGATTTTTCTTAGTATTTTTACATAATAAAAAAGGCAAAGTCAAAATACGTCTTCGACGCATCACGCTAAATTCCCGTCAAAAAAAGAGGTATTCATGGGCAAGAACATTGTCGAAAAGATATTCGAAGCACATCGTGCATCAGGGGAGCTGAAGGAAGGCTCTCCGATCGGGCTGAAGGTTGATCAGGTCTATACCCAGGATGCGACAGGCACTATGGCATGGCTCCAGTTTGAAGCAATGGGACTGGACAGGGTCAGGGTCCCCCTTGCTGTTTCGTACGTTGACCACAACATGCTCCAGCAGGACTACATGAACCCTGACGACCATCTCTTCCTCCAGACCGCTGCGGCAAAGTACGGTGCATATTTTTCCCGGCCCGGGAACGGCATCTGCCACCAGGTGCACCTTGAGCAGTTCGCTGCGCCCGGCAAGATCGCCCTCGGCACAGACAGTCATACGCCTACCGGCGGCGGTATGGGCATGATCGCGATCGGTGTCGGCGGCCTTGATGCGGCAACGGTCATGGGCGGTTCTCCGTTTGAACTGAACATGCCTAAGGTTCTGAATATACAACTGCTCGGCAAACTGAAGCGGCCGCATGTGACCGCCATGGACGTTATTCTCGATATCCTGCGAAGGCTCACCGTAAAAGGCGGAGTGGGCAGGATACTTGAGTACGGCGGCCCCGGCGTCAAAGACCTGAATGTTACGGAGCGGGCCACCATAACGAATATGGGGGCAGAGCTCGGCGCAACAACCTCTATCTTCCCGAGTGATGAACGGACAAAAGCCTATCTTGAGGCTATAGGCCGGGGCGCGGACTGGGTTGAGCTGACTGCAGATGAGGACGCCTCTTATGCAGAGGTTATCAAGATAAATCTGAGCAAGATCGAGCCGATGATCGCACAGCCGCACAGTCCTGACAATGTCGTCACCGTGAAGAGCCTTGCAGGGACTAGGGTGAACCAGGTCTGCATCGGCAGCTGCACAAACGCGTCATACCAGGCGATGAAGTCTGTTGCTGCCATTTTGAAAGGCAACATGGTGAACGAAGAGGTAAATCTCCTGATCAATCCCGGCTCAAAGCAGGTGTACGAGATGATCGCAAAAGAAGGCCTTGTCACGGACATCATCGCTGCGGGAGCGAGACTGCTTGAATCATCCTGCGGCCCCTGCATCGGCATGGGTAGCGCTCCCGGCAGCGGCCAGGTCTCTGTCCGCTCATACAACAGGAACTTCAAGGGCAGGAGCGGCACCAAGGATGCGTTGGTCTATCTCGCAAGCCCGGTCTCCTGCGCTGTCTTTGCACTCAAGGGAGAGATCATCGATCCGCGCGAGGCAGGCATCACCATGAAGAAGTTCAAGGAACCTGCAAAATATCTGATCAACAGGAACTTCCTCATTGCGCCCAAGGCCGATGGGTCTGATGTTAAGGTGATCAAAGGCCCGAACATCAAGGAAGTCTCGGTCAAGGGACCGCTGACCGACAGGATCGAAGCAGAGCTGCTGCTCAAGCTCGGCGATAATATTACGACCGATGACATCATGCCGGCAGGCTCTGCAGTCCTTCCGTTCAGATCGAACATCCCCGCCATCTCAAAATTCGTCTTCATCAATCTGGACAATACCTTCAGCACAAGGGCAATGGAAGCAAAAGAGCATGGAGGAGGCATCATTGTCGGCGGAGAGAACTATGGTCAGGGCTCATCAAGGGAACATGCGGCCATTGCGCCGATGTTCCTCGGCGTTCAGGCAGTGATCACAAAGTCCTTTGCAAGGATACACCGTTCGAACCTGATCAATTTCGGCATTCTGCCGCTGCAGTTCGAAAATACCGCTGATTATGAGAAGATCGAAAAGGGCGACCGTCTGAACATCAGGGATATCCTGAGCACGATCAGCGGATCACAGACCTATATAGTTGAAAACGCGACAAAGGGATATACCTTCACGGTCAAGTCTACGCTGAACGATAGGGAGAGGGATGTTGTTATAAAAGGCGGTCTTCTGCCTTATACCAGAGAGCGCTCGGCATAGCCCTGAACAGAGCCCCTGAATTGACAACAGGGGTTATTTCAGTGTATTTTATTACTTCTTTAGTGCCAGGGCCGCTAGCTCAGTTGGTAGAGCAACGCCCTTTTAAGGCGTGGGTCGTTGGTTCGAGTCCAACGCGGCTCACCAGATGTCCCCATCGTCTAGCCTGGCCTAGGACATCGCCCTTTCAAGGCGGTAACGCGGGTTCGACATCTGTTTTCTCATAGTTGAACAGCATAGAAGAGGAGAATTTCATGGCTTTAAGTATCGGTATCGTCGGTCTTCCGAATGTCGGCAAGTCGACACTTTTTAATGCACTTACAAAAGATCAGAATGCCATGGCTGCAAATTATCCGTTCTGCACCATAGAACCGAACAAGGCAATCGTGCCGGTTCCGGATAAACGGCTTGATCAGCTCTCTGCCATAGTGAACCCGCAGCGGATACAGAGCGCAATCGTTGAGTTTACCGACATCGCCGGACTCGTCAGGGGCGCCTCAAAAGGCGAAGGGCTCGGCAATCAGTTCCTTTCCCACATACGAGAGACCTCCGCGATCGTGCATGTTGTCAGATGTTTTGAGGACGACACGATCGTGCATGTTGACGACAGCGTGAATCCCCTGCGCGACATCGATGTCATTAACACGGAACTTGTGCTTGCCGATATCCAGACCCTTGAGAACAGAATTATGCGTCTTGAGAAACAGGCCAAAGGCGATAAAAAACTGCAGCCGATGCTTGACTCAGCAAGAAAACTTCTCGACCACCTTAATGCAGGGACACCGGCCATCCTTTTCAGCGGAAAGGATTCGGACGCCTTCATCGACCTTACGAAGGAAACGAGGCTTATCACCCTGAAACCGGTCATATACGCAGCCAATGTTGATGAGGCCGGACTGGCAGAGGATAACGATCTCGTTAAGGCGGTCCACGCATTTGCAGCGGAACATAATGCCGAATCAGTGAAGATCTGCGCGAAGATCGAGGAAGAGATGGCCGGAATGAGTGATGAAGAGCGCAATGAATTTCTCATATCCCTCGGCCAGACTGAAAGCGGACTTGATCAGATCATCCATCATGGGTACCATGCACTCGGCCTGATAAGTTATTTCACCGCAGGCGTTAAAGAGGTCCGTGCCTGGACCATTGAGCGCGGATGGAAGGCGCCGAAGGCCGCAGCGGTTATCCATGATGATTTTGAACGTGGGTTTATCCGGGCAGAGGTGATTGCCTTTGACGACTTTATCGCGAATAAAGGAGAAGCAGGTGCGCGTCTTGCGGGGAAGCTTCGCACAGAGGGCAAGGAATATGTCGTTAATGACGGCGACGTCATGCATTTCCTTTTCAACGTCTGACCGGGCATACCCTGAGTTTCGGCTATTTTTCTAATCTGCTTGCCAAAACAAAGGTTGATCCCGCTGATCTTTGCAGTCGGCAATGGAATAGCCCCTGCAGTATGATAAAATTGATGATGGTGCGCGCTGACATAATAATCTGCGTATATAGTTCTATTTTTTGTTTCGAAGGCAGGCTTGTTTATCATGAAGAGTAATATTCTTATCATCGCTGGGCTGATCGTCGTTATATCCGTTCTTATTATCCTTAACATCTTCTTTCAGAAGTCTCTTCAGATGGAGATGGCAGAGCAGTTTAATCTGCAGCAGGCCCTTCTGTCTAAAACAATCGCTGAAAATATAAAGTCATCAATAACGTTCATGAAGGAGGAGGTAGTCGAGATTGCCCATGAGCTGTCAGAGAAGAAGAGAATAACCAAAGATAATTTCGAGTCTCTTGCGAAAGAGGAATTGAAGCATAAAGCGATGCTAACTGCCAACATGGGTATGGTCTCATCACAAGGCATGCTTCTTTTCCTGACGCAGAATGAAGATCAAACAAAGCCGATAGTAGATGAAGATCAGATAAAACCGATAGTAGGTGATATGCTCAAAAAAGTAGTAGACATAAAAGAAGGCGAGGGAGGCATAATGGTGACACACGATAGAGTTACCGCCTTGACACCTATCTACAAGAATAACCAGTTCGACCAGATAGTCTTTCTATCAGTTTTGATATCCGATATCGGAGAGCGTTTTTTTACTACAATTAGGTCACATGGCAAGGGATATGCGTGGATGATCGATAAGGGCGGGAATCTCCTTTATCACCCGACACAGCCCGGAATGGTCGGCAGAAATCTCTATCGGGCTGATACGACATGTTTTAAGTGCCATATGAACTTTGATCTTGAAAAGAGGATTATTGAAGGCAGAGCCGGCAATATCGGGAGATATATCTCGGCATTGGGTGAGGACAAGATAATCGCTTATTCAGATGTCGATATCAGTGATATATCCTGGATAATCGCAGTATCATCGCCCTACTCTGAAGTGACCAGCGCTACCAAGAACAGTATGAAGCTCTATTCCTATCTGATCATATCCATTTTTATCGCAACAAGCCTTGTATCTGCTGTTTTGATTGTTTTTAACAGAAAAAGGATACAGGCGGCAGAGACGGCAAACAGAAAGGAAGAACTCGAAAAATACGCGGGTGAGCTCGAAAAAAAGGTATTAATAAGGACTTCTGAGCTTGCCAGCGAAAAAGAGAAGTTGAATACCATTGTAAGTGCGATTGGGGGCGGTATTGTCCTTATTGATCAAAGCTGGAAGATACAATGGTCGAACGCCATGATAAGAGATATGACCGGCATGGACGTAATTGGCAGATCATGGGAAGACGTATGCCCGGACTGCCCTCTGTCAAAAACATATCCTGGTGAAAGTATCAAGACGATAATACTCTCGAATCTGTTCGGACAGAAAGGCAAGTTCTATCAGATAACAACGGCACCCGTCAAAGGAGAAAACGGGGAAATAAATGGACATATCGGGCTTATCCAGGATGTGACCGAAATGAAAAACATGGAAGATCAGATCATCCATTCAGAAAAATTGGCCTCCATAGGACGGCTCGCCGCAGGAATTGCCCACGAGATAGGCAATCCGCTCACCTCGATATTCTCATTTGTACAGATACTGAGAGAGATGGAGGAGGAGGCGTTCAAGAAGGAGAGCCTTGATACCATGTATTTCCATATAAAAAGAATTTCAGACATATTGAAACAACTTTCAGGCTTTTCGAAGATGCCTGCCGGTGAGCACAAGACGGGCAATGTCAATGAATTTATTGAAGCGTCCCTTAATCTTATTCAGTATGACAAAAAGGCAAAAGATGTTTCGGTCGTGAAGGAGCTTTCTCCTGATCTGCCGGAGGTAATGATGGACGGCAACCAGCTCGCCCAGGTTATCGTGAACCTCACGCTTAATGCCATAGATGCCATGCCTGACGGTGGAACGATAACGATCAGGAGTTTCACCAGGAACGATGACGTTATCATTCAGATCGAGGACACGGGAATAGGAATTCCGAAAGAAGATGTGACAAAGATATTTGATCCGTTCTATACCACCAAGGAAAAAGGGACCGGTCTTGGCCTTGCGGTAAGTTATGATATAATAAAAAAAATGAGGGGAACGCTGAGCGTCGAGAGCGAGACGGACAAAGGGACCGTATTTACGATCACCATGCCTTTCAAGAATCCCGGATAACATGATAACTCGGATCATATCTGCTCAATTTATGTCTGGACTGCGAACACATACTAATCTATGAAACCGAAGATACTTGTCGTTGACGACGAACCTGATATCTGCAGGGCTCTTGAGTTCCTGCTGAAGAGGGAGAATTACGATGTCATTACGGTAAATAGCGGGGAAGATGCTGTCATCAAACTTAAAGATGACAGCTTCGATGTCGTTATTTCCGATCTTAAGATGGGAAAGATGGACGGGATGGCTGTTCTTGAAAGGACGAAGGAGCTCAGTCCTGAGACTGCAGTAATAATCATGACGGCCTTTGCCTCCATAGAATCTGCTATTGATGCGATGAAAAAAGGCGCAATTGATTATATCGTCAAGCCCTTCCTTAATGAAGAAGTAAAGATGACGCTGAAAAAGATACTCGAACAAAAGAAGATCATGATCGAGAATGCGGCCCTGAAACAGCAGGTTAGTCAGCATATGGCATGCAGGGATTTTGTGGCAAACTCAGACTCCATGATGAAGATTATCGAGACCCTCGAAAAAGTGATCCCCACAAAGAGCAATATCTTATTGCTCGGCGAAAGCGGCACGGGAAAAGGACTGATGGCGGAACTCATTCATTGCAACAGTCCTCGCCGGGATAAACCTTTCATTTCGATCAATTGTTCCGCCGTTCCGGAAGGGTTACTCGAATCTGAGCTGTTCGGTTATAAAAAGGGGGCTTTCACCGGAGCGAACTCGGACAAGCTCGGCCTTATTACCCTTGCTCATCAGGGGACATTCTTTCTGGATGAGATCGGTGATATGCCGCCTAATCTTCAGGCAAAACTTCTGAAGGTGCTTGAAACCGGCGAAGTATTTCCGCTTGGGGATACCAAGCCGAAGATCGCTGATATCAGGATAGTCTCTGCAACCAATGTGGATATCGAAAACAGGCTTAAGGACGGCAGGTTCAGGGAAGACCTCTACTGGAGGCTTAACGTTATAGAAATTCAGATACCGCCGCTCAGGGAGAGAAAAGACGATATCGAGATGCTGTCAAAACATTTTGTCAGCAAATATGCGGCAGAACATAAGAAGAAGATCCTGGGGCTGGACAAGGGGGCTCTCGCACTCCTGATCGATTATCGGTGGCCCGGAAATGTGAGAGAGCTCAGGAACGTACTGGAGAGGGCGGTCGTCCTTGCCGACGGCGAGTACCTTGTATCGGATAATTTTCCTGCCAAACTGAAAAAGACAGAGGGGCATCATCAGGAAACCTCTACGCTTAAAGCGTACCTGGGAGATTATGAGAAGAACCTGCTGCTGAAGATATACGAGATCCATGATCAGAACAAGGAGAACACGGCAAAAGCCCTCGGCATAGATCTCGCCACTCTCTACAGAAAATTCAAGAAGCACGGCATAGATACGGAGTGAAGAAGATCTTCTACATAGGCCTTGTTGTGGGGGGTATCCTGGGCATTGTGATCGCCCTCAGCATGGATCTTGTGATCGGTAAAAGCCTCGGGGGCGGATGGAGTGAGGCTGTTGCCAATGATATCAACAATCTTTTTCATGCAAATCTGCCGCAGAACCATATCGTTGTCATTGCTGGTGTGATTGTGGTGCTCGGGATCATCGGGGCATTCGGAGCCTTTATCGGCGGGGTCTCTTTCATAATGGTCGCCCGCCTCATCATGTCACTCGCAAAGGAAAAATAAAAAGGCAGAGGTTGAACTAACCCTCTGCCTGATACTCCAAGCTTTTTCCTACTTATGGCATTTTGTGCAGTCCGTCGCTGGTGATGCAATAGTGCCGTTATGACAGGCCCCGCAATACTTTCCCTCATTGATCTTGTCCATGGTCATCTTACCCGCTGTCTTTTGCATGCCAAAATGCTTTGGATGACAATCACTGCAGGCAAATGAGGACGTGTGAAACTTATGGCTGAAAGTAACATTGCCCAGGCCTTCAACGTTATACGTAAGTTCTTTGTCAAATGCCCGCATGGTATGGCATTTTGTGCATTCCGAGGACGAGAACGCTTTTTTGCCGTTATGGCACTGCCCGCAGTATGCGCCTGCATTTATGTCCTTCATGGTTATGACTGCGGTGCCGGTCTTCATAACAAAGATCTGCGGATGGCAGTCTCTGCAGCCGGACTTCTTCGCATGCGCTTCATGATTGAATTTCGAAGGCAGGCCTGATCTCTTAAATGTCATTTCCTTTATATTATGGCAGGCGTTGCAGAGACTTCTGTTGATGATCATATGCTCATGACCCCGAACATCGTGGCACTGGTTGCAGTGAAAGCCTGTATTGATATGTATCTGATGGGAGAAGATCCCTTTCCGGGGAGCAGAAGAAAATGTTTTATAGGAATGACACTTAAAGCACGGCAGGTTGCCGACAGCCTCATCCCTTGATATTACCTTATCCTGTTCGTTCTCGGTCTTAGCTTTTTCCTGTCCGGGCGAGCATCCAAGAACAAGTGAGAACATAATAAGAACAACGATCGGCCATCTCATTTATCAGCCCCTTTTTCCTTTCCAAACTCGATTTCATATTCAAGCGGATGTTCATGTTTCATCTGCTCTATCGTTATCTTCCCCGTGATCCATGTCATGCTCATGGGGAATTTGTCATAACGCAGGTGCTCATTATAGAAATGCCAGAACAGTATAAATACGATCGCCAGAAGCGCCTCGTCGCTGTGCATTATGGATATTACTTCCCAGATCCAGTTGATCGTCCACATAGGAAACAGGTAAGAGGCCTGAACAGGAAATGCGAGAAACAGGCCTGACAGACCGATAATTCCCATTCCCCAGAAAACAGCCCAGTAGTCAAATTTATGTATATAGCTGAACCTGCCGAATTTGGGTTTTTCTTTGCTCAGGCCGATGAAATACATAATATTCTTTATCGCATCGATAACATCCTTGGGCAGCGGAAGGATTGTTGTGTTTGCCCTGAGCTTCATCTTGCCCGTGGCAAGCATATACACGAGATAGACAACATGCCAGGCGAAATCCAGCAGCATGGTGATACCTGCTATACGATGTATCAGACCTGCGGTTTTCGCACCGCCCCACATACTTATCCACCATCTCTGGTGTTCAACGGTCACTTCAGGATATTTTATGACCCAGCCGGTAAAGGTGAGCAGCAGAAATGTCGTGAAAAGAAGCACATGCTGAATTCTCTCTACAACATTAAATCTCAGATATTCTTTTGGAGTCTCATTATTCATGGTGCTCCTCCTTGTTTTTTCTTAGTACTTTGTCCCGGATCTCAGAAATGGCTTCAAGGATCACATGGCCCGTAATGAATGCGAATACTGAAAGCAGCAGGACGATCAATATTTTCTCGAACCAGTAGGGAATAGGGTCATCCTTCCCCATCTTCTTATGGGTAATGGCTGCGACAAATTTCTTTGTCGCACCGGCATGACACTTGCCGCAGGTTACGGTTCTATTGTCCCAGGCAACCGGCGATTTCGGATCATCCCACTTAAGGACATTGTGTGAATTATGGCAATTTATACAGGAAGGTGCATTGGGATGGCCGACAGCATATTTCTTCCCGTGAAAACTCTCATGGTAGCGCTCGAGAAGATGGGTCCCCCACTTATAGGTCGTTGCCAGATCCTCTCTCTCATGGCACTCACCGCAGGTCTTGACTATGTTGCCTCTGTACACTGCAGAGGTTGCGGTATCTTTCTTTGTTATATAATGAGGAGAACCGTGACAGTCTATGCATAGTGGTCCGTCTGCCTTTTTGTCGGTAACAACATTCTGCCCGTGTACACTGCCACGCCATGCTTTATACGTCTCTTCGTGGCACTCAACGCATGCTGCCATAGCCACAGGATCGACTTTTGCCTTAAGGGATATTTCACCTGCAAGCGCAGCGATATTCTGGGGGACATTGGAAGTCATGGTCTCTGCATGAGGGTTTGAAGAGAACTGCTTGTGGCACATCAGACAGTCGAATCCGCCGTGAACGGAAGCAGCGTATCTTTCACTGTCCAGGTTCACATTGATCAGGGCGCCGGTCTTGGTTTTGATTTTGCCTTTCATGGCGCTATGACAGGCAAGACAGGTAAAGGTTTCAGCATGTACAGCAGATACGAGGCATGACATAAAGAGTATCAGGAAACCCGCTACATAAACCCTTCTCATGAGTCCTCCTAAAGGTGTGGAGATATTTTTTTCTAAAATTAACTCAAATGGTAAACAAATTATCTTGTCTTTTGCAAGGAAAATAATAATTACAGCTTTAGCTTGTCTTATATACACAGAGAAAGAGGAGACTATCTGTCTCCTCTTTCTCTGTGTATGCTCTGTCTTCTGCTTTTGTTGTCTTAATTGCTCTTGGCTGCTGCCTCTGCTGTCTCCTTTACTTCTGCTGATGCTGATACCGCCTCTACTGCATACC